>JBIISH010000231.1:0-3450 GCA_044341115.1 Candidatus Nanopelagicales bacterium | reverse complement strand
ACCGCTCTGCCCACCCCATGGGAGCATCGGGGGGCCGAGGCGCAGATTGACCCTCGCTTACTGGCCGACACCGTTCGCCATGTTCTCATCGCCCTGGCCCAGCATGAGAATTGGCCATCGGGGGGCCGGGCTCGTGGCATTGGGGTGGCAGGGATGGCGGAGACAGGCATCCTGCTCGATCCTTCGGGCAGTCCTGTTGCGCCGGCGTTGGCCTGGCACGACCCGCGCGGACGTGTTGATCTCATTGAGCGCGAGGTTGGCCGATCGGAATTTCATCGGCACGTGGGCATGCGCCTGAACTCAAAGCCGTCCGTTGCAAAAATTCTCTGGCTCCAAGAGAACATTGACCACGCGGCAACTGCCACCCGCCACTTGTCCGTGGGTGAGTGGATCGTGAGGGACCTCGGCGGTGAGCAAGTGGCTGAACTTTCCTTGTTGTCTCGGACTGGTCTGTACGACGTAGTAGCCCAAGAGTGCTGGAGCCCGACTCTGTCATTGACCGGCCCGCTCGTTCCCGACCGAATCGTCGTTGCCGGCGAGCACTGCGGAGTCGTCGATGACTCATTGCCCGAACCACTTCGCGGTGCGGTGCTCACTGTCGCCGGGATGGACCATCAGGCGGCAGCCCTTTCTAATGGTGCTGCTCGTGCTGGTGTGCTTTTTGATTCGATGGGAACGGCGGAAGCACTACTTCGGTTTGTCCCCGGCCCGATGAACCCTGATGACATCGAGAAACTGGTTGACCAAGACGTCGCCGTTATGTGGAGTGTTGTCCCTGGATTGGTCTGTGTTCTGGATGGTTTTCTCACCGGACTTTCTCTTCAGCGACTTCTTGGCGCATTGGGCCGCACCGATTTGCCCTCTCGCAAAGAGTTAGCTGCTCAGGCGCTTTCAGCTCCTCGAGGTGCGATTTCGATCAACGCGATTGCGCTCACCGGTTTGAGTATTAGCGGGATCGATGATGATGCAACACCTGGTGCCATCTGGCGGGCAGCTGTTGAAGATCTCACTGATATCAGCGCTCGCGCGATCGCATTTGTTGAGAGTTTGGTTGGACCACGAACCGGCACGGTGATTGCAGGGGGATGGATTCACGACGCGATGATTCGCGATGCGCGGATTCGCCAACTTGGAGATTTCAAAGTCAGTGAAGTCGCTGAGGCAGGTGCGATGGGTGCGGCCTTCTTGGGTGCGATCGCTGCAGGGTTGGTAGAGCGCCCAGGAGTTGATGTTGCTCCACAGTGGCCCGACGCATGAGTGTTGATGCGTATCGATCCGCGGTCTATAGCGCGGAAGATCAATGGTCGACCCTGCTCGACCGCGGTGGTCGACTTGATTTTTTCGGCACGGTCCTCGACATACCCATGCAGTTGCGATTTGGAGATCTCGCTGCGATGCAGACGTACGTCGATGCGTTGGTACCCGATGCGCCACGAGTGCGGGTTCGGAAGGGTCAAACTCGGGCGCACTACGAGCCAGGAGAATGCGTTATTGCGATTCCGATGGAGTCGACCTGGGCTGCTCGTGAGTCGGTGCTACTTCATGAAACGGCACATCACCTGGCCTTTGTACATGACGATCATGTGCAGCACGGTGCGCCATTTACCGGTCACATGCTCCAACTCGTCGAAGACCAGTTGGGTGAGTCAGCTGCACTAGTGCTTCGAGCTGGCTACCACGAATCTGGTGCATTGGTTCCAGTCTCATGAGTTCGAGTCTTGAGCGGATTGCTGCGCTGCTTGCTAAAGCGGAGAGCACCGAGCATCCAGAAGAGGCCGATGCTTACTTGATGAAAGCGCAATCCCTCGCAACGCTTGCAAGCATCGACCTGGCCACAGCGCGTGGCGTTCGCGAAAAGCGTGAACGGGTGCAAGCACCCGAATCTCGCACCGTCACGATAGGTGAAAAAGGAAAGCGCGCTAATACGCACTTGATTTCACTGTTTGTGGTGGTTGCGCACGCAAATTCCGCTCACGTAGATGTAGCTAGCAACTCCACGTTTGTCATCAGCTACGGCGTTCCTAGTGATCTTGACGTGGTGGAGACGATGTATGCATCGCTCGCAGTGCAGATGACAGCTTCGAGTCAGCGCTATGTGAATTCTGGAATCTGGCGTGGAGAGACTTACACGGCAAGAGTGCGAACCACTCGAGGATTTGGCCGGGCCAAAAAGGAATTTACTGCGCAAACAGCCCGGGCTTCCTTCTACCGGGCGTACATCACGAGGATTGAAGAACGGCTGACCGAAGCTCGGGTGGCAGGTATCAAAGAATCTGACGCGCGCTGTCCTGCTCTTGGTGAGAAAACTGGCACCGGTGCGCTCGTCCTAGCGCGCAAAGATGATGCTGTGAAATCTTTTCACCGGCGATCCTCTCAAGCCAGGGGTAGCTGGGGTGGCTACAGCGGAGCTGCTTCGCGTGCAGCCGGCACGGCAGCTGCTGAAGGCAGGCGTGCTGCCTCGTCTGCACGATTCGGTGAATCACCTGCTCTGCCTGGATCACCTCGTCAGGTGCGTTCATCACCGAAATAGCCTCGCGAGTAACATCTTGCAACGTGTCCTCTGAACCTGCAGTTCGCGCCGAAGGGCTAGTGAAAACCTTCGGTGATGTTCGCGCCCTTGACGGGGTGGATCTCACCGTTGAAGTAGGTCAAGTCGTTGCCCTTTTGGGCCCTAACGGTGCGGGTAAGACCACCATCGTGCGAATTTTGGCCACACTTCTCAAAGCCACCGAGGGCACGGCAACCGTGGCTGGATTTGATGTCCGCACCCAGGCCAATTCGGTGCGCAGATCGATTGGCCTCACGGGCCAATACGCGGCGGTCGACGAATACTTGACGGGCCGCGAGAACCTGCGGATGTTCGGAGATCTCTACCACCTCACACCCGCGTATGTGAAGGAGCGCTCAGCGGAGTTGCTCGAAGGATTTGAATTGACCCACGCCGCAGATCGACCGGTTCGCACCTATTCAGGTGGCATGCGCCGTCGACTAGATCTTGCTTCAAGTTTGATCGCAAAGCCATCGATTCTTTTCCTCGATGAGCCAACCACGGGCCTTGACCCGCGTTCGAGACTCGGACTGTGGGAGGTGATGAAGGAACTCGTGCGCGAGGGGACAACGGTGCTGCTCACCACCCAGTACCTCGAAGAGGCTGACCAACTCGCCAATGACGTGGTGGTCATCGATCACGGTCGAGTTATCGCTCATGGCACCTCTGAGCAGCTCAAAGACCAGATCGGCGGAGACCGTCTGGAGATTGTGGTGGCCGATCCAGCCCAGATCGATGGGGCCAAGAAGGCCCTCTCAACTGCCTTTTCTGGTGAAGCGCTCGTCGAAGACAACAAGATTTCAGCACCTGTCACCGGTGGGTCCACTGTGCTGGTCGATGCGGTGCGAGCACTTGATGCACGTGGAATCCCGGTCGCCGATATTGCGTTGCGCCGGCCCACT
>JBIISH010000190.1:0-4167 GCA_044341115.1 Candidatus Nanopelagicales bacterium | reverse complement strand
TCACGGGTCGGAAAGCTCGAGACCTGTGGAGAATCTGCGACGAAAGATCCAGACATGCTAGGAACCAGCCTCTCGCTCTTCCGGGAATCCAGATTGAGCACCGCGAGGCATCACCGGAGTGCCGTCGGGCCGGATAGTCGGGAGCTTCTTGCTGGGCACTCCATCGACAAGCACGCTCTGCTCGGGATTTACCGAACCGCCCTTAACCCCAAATAGTGCTTCGTAAATCTTGCGCACGCCGGGCCCGGATGTTTTGGAGCCAGTGCCGCCTTGCGTGACCATCATGACAACCGCGTAACGCGGTTTGTTTGCGGGAGCATACGAGGCGAACCAAGAAGTTGAGACTTTGTCGCCGGTCACCTGCGCTGAACCAGTTTTGGAAGCCACAGGGATTTGATCCAATGGGAACCCGGCAAATGGAGTTTCGCCAGATCCATCAGTGGTTACCCGAGGAAGAGACTCTCGTAAGAAATTAATGGTGGATCGGGGAACATCAAGTTGTGAATTGATCACCGGCTCGAACTTCTCAACGGTGCGACCCTCAGAATCCACGATGGCCTTGATCACACGGGGTTGGTACACGGTCCCACCATTTGCGATAGCTGCGTATGCAACTGCCATTTGCAACGGAGTGACAATGGTGTCGCCCTGACCAATTGCGGCGTTGAGTGCATCACCTTCGCGCCAGCGGAATCCGTCAGCGCAATTCTCTTTATCCAGTGCTGTGAAATAGTCGGCCAACTTTTTGTCAGTTTTCCGAGTTTCGGGGTAGCCCTCAATCGCGTTCTTGCACCACGTATCTTTTTGCGCCTCCCAGTTGTTGGCCTTGAACTCACGACCAGATACTCGCCCGCGGGATTCGCCGGGCAGGTCGATACCGGTTCTGGCGCCAAAACCAAACAGAGTGGCTGCTTCGGCTATCGGATCAGACGCACTGCGGTTCGCATCATTGCCGCCAGCCCGCTCCCACATCCGATTCGCAATCCCGTAGAAGACGGTGTTGCAGCTCACCTCAAGTGCCCGAGCAAGTGAAATCCGGCCATAGCCTGCAGATTCGTAATTTCGGAAAGTCTGTGTTCCCAACTTAATTTTGTTTGGACAGTTGTAATCACCGTAAAGCGTGTACCCCTCGCGACCGGCCGCTGCGGTACTCACCACCTTGTAGGTCGAACCTGGAGCGAACAGGCCCTGAATCGCATTCGAGGACAGAGAGTCACTCTCCATGAGCGACTTGAACTGCTTTTGCGTGACACCGCCAACCCAGATATTCGGGTCATAGGTGGGATAGCTCGCCATTGCAAGAACGTTTCCATTTCGCACATCTAGCACAACAGCTGCAGCAGAGTCGCCCGCGTATCCCTGGCGTTGAGCACGCTGCACAGCCGCGACTAGTTCTTTTTCCACTACCGACTGCAGGTGCGCATCAATGGAAGAAACGAGGTAGTCACCTGACTGCGGAGCCTTCTCTTCCAAGGTCCCCGTCACTCGACCTGCAGTATCAACAGCCAAGGTTGTCACACCAGGCTTGCCCCGAAGATGAGCGTCGTAGGAGTCTTCAACTCCAGACCGGCCCACCACATCGGTGCGTCGCAATCTGTCCCAGGCTTCTGAGCCGGCCTGTTGAGCTAGTTGATCTTCGGTAACGGGTCCGAGGTAACCCAAGATGTGGGCGGCGTTGACGTTAAACGGAGCCGGATATTCACGAATGGCCGAGAGCTTCGCATTCACGCCCGTGAAGTCGGAGCGCTTTTCCATGATGGTCAGCGCTGTCTGCGCCTCAACATCGGATGCGATCGGAATCGGTTGGTAAGGCGATCCGTTCCAGCAGACCGGCGGTGGCTTGGCACCCTCAGATCCACAGGTCATCAAGCGATCTGCAATGTTTTCTTGCGGTAGGTCCAGGATTTTTGCTAGTCGGGCAATCACTGCCTCGCCTTTGTCCTCCTCGCGCTGCAGCGCCTGCCGATCCACCGTGACAACCAGAGAGGTTCGATTGGAGATCAAGGGGCGACCTGCCTGATCCACCACGAGTCCGCGAACGGCCGGTTCCACGACTTCCCGAACAGTGTTGTTGACAGCAGCCGCTCGATATTCCGAGCCTTCGAGCACCTGGAGGTAAAACAACCGCGCGAGCATCGTCCCCAGTAGGGAAATCACCAGAACGCCCAGTACGAGGAGTCGTAGGTTGGAACGCTCGCTCACGCCTCACGCTCCTTCTTCTCAGGCTGGCATCCAAGGATGGCCGACCATCTGCCTACGCGCTCATCACTGAACGCACAGGTATGACGGTACGACGCTCAGCCCAATCCGGGGGTTCCCACCCTGTCGAGAACCACTTCAGGTGTGACGCGCCTCACAATCCAGGCGATGGTCGGCACCACGAGCGGTGCCAGCAGCACTCCGTACAGGGCGCTGCTCAAGGTGAGGCTTGGCACTTGGTCCCACAGCACCCGCGGATTTCCTAGAAGCCCGGAAAGGGCCGTGGTCGCCAGGGTGGCACCTGCCGTACTCAAGCCAACGATGCCAATGGTGATGGGCACGGTTCGGTCCCGCGGGTCCAGAGCCAGTCCGGCGAGATAGCCGATCACCAAATACACGATCGAGTTGATTCCGATCACGGTGTCAGAGGGCGGCGCGATGTCAAGAAGCGCTCCCGCCGCGAACCCTGCCACAGCACCCTGGGTGGGGCCCATGGCCAGAGCCAAAGCCACCACGGTCACCACCAGCAGATCCGGGGTAGCACCTGGAAGGCCTAAGCGGCTCAACACCGAAAGCTGAAGAATCAAGGCAAAGAAAATGGCCGAAGCCATGACGAGTCCTTGACGCCAGTACATCGGCTACTCACCGGCCGGAACGGGAGTCGCCGGGCGCTCGCGCTGCACCGTCGGTTCAGGGGTCGCCGCCTGCTCTTCATTCACCGATGATTCGGTTCCAGGTGCAAGTGGTGAAGGCGAGGGCGACGGAGACCCAACGGGTCCAGACGGGAGGACCGAATCACGCGGGTCTTCACGCGGAGGACGCACAACCACTGCAACAACACTGAGTGCGGACACGTTGGCAAATGGCCTGACGGTAGCCACCCGGGTCAATTGCCCAGCGCTGCCACTCACGTCAACGATTTCACCGATGGGTAACCCGGGCGCATATGGACGGCCACCTCGTGATCCGAAAGTGACAATGGCATCACCCGCGCGCAATTGAGCAAGAGGGTCGAGCAGTTGAAACTCGAGTGAATCCTGCCGGCCAGTGCCAGAGACGATGCCGATTTCATCAGAGCCCGCTATCCGACCGCCGACCGCGGCAGATGCATCCACTAACAGCACCACGGTCGAGGAGTTGGTCGTTGTCTTGACCACCCGTCCAACAAGACCTTGGCCATTGATGACAGTCATGTCCTGTTCGATGCCATCGTTGGTACCCGTGTCAATGGTGACTGTCCAAGCGAAACCTTGTGCCGGACCCACTGCAATAACTTCTGCAGGAATGATTCGATACCGACCAACACCAGCCACTCGCAACAGTTCATCCAACGCTTCTGCCCGCGCGCGATCGTTTGCACCCATTTCGACGAGCAGTTTCAAGTTGTCGTTTTCAGCGCGGAGTTCACCGATCTGCGCAGCCTGGTCCCGTTGCCTGCTCCACCAATCTGTTGCACCGATCACGGGAGAAAACACTGTGGTGGCCACTCGTTGTACTCCACCGAACACTGCTGAGGCGGCCGCTCGAGCGCTGGAGAAGGGGCCATCGCCACCGCGCAAATCGAGAATCACAAACGTGAGGGATGCCACGACCAAGACCGCAAGGACGATCCGGGTACGGCGAGGCAGCATGGTGGCGGTTGGTTAGCGACGGGGTTCGGAGACAAGAACCTGCTGTAAGGCGTCGAACTCCTCCACACATTTGCCTGAGCCGAGCGCCACGCATTCCAATGGATTATCAGCAATGATGATGGGCATCCCGGTTTCGTGGCGTAGGCGCTCATCGAGTCCGCGCAGAAGAGCTCCACCACCTGTGAGCACGATCCCACGATCCATAATGTCGCCAGAAAGCTCGGGGGGCGTGCGATCCAGGGTCGCCTTTACCGCATCGACGATCGCGTTAACCGGCTCATCAATTGCCCGCCTGATTTCCTCAGCGGACACAACGACGGTGCGTGGCAAACCCGTG
>JBIISH010000063.1:0-8096 GCA_044341115.1 Candidatus Nanopelagicales bacterium | reverse complement strand
CGAATTTCAGCGTGCGGCTCATCTGGCATCGGGAATGCCGAACCAATGGCGATCTTGATCTCTTCAGCTGTGCGCTCGCCCAGCATCAGCGAGTACTCCTTCTTGACATACTGAATGATCGCGCTGTCTAGCTCGTCGCCGCCAACGCGCACAGACAAGCTCGTAACGATGCCGCCCAGAGAAATAACTGCGACTTCGGAAGTGCCGCCACCGATGTCAACAATGAGGTTGCCCATCGGCTCGTGCACCGGAAGCCCGGCACCGATCGCCGCAGCCATCGGTTCTTCGATGATGAAAACTTTGCGGGCGCCGGCGGCATAACCGGCATCCTTGACCGCTCGCTGCTCAACCCCGGTGATGCCCGAGGGCACGCACACGATCAGACGAGGCTTTGCCAGATGACGACGACGATGCACCTTTTGGATGAAGTAGCGCAGCATGCGCTCTGTGGTGTCGAAGTCGGCGATCACGCCGTCCTTCAACGGTCGAATCGCCACGATGTTTCCGGGAGTGCGACCGATCATCCGCTTCGCTTCAGATCCCACCGCCAAAATTCCACCCGTGTTGCTGTTAATGGCGACGACGGAAGGCTCGTTCAAGACGATGCCTCGGCCACGGACATACACAAGGGTGTTCGCGGTTCCGAGGTCGACGGCCATGTCGCGGCCTACGAACGAGGAATGAGCCATGGGGAGCTGGCCTTTCACCTAGGGGAACCACTCAAGAGCGGGACTTACCTGCCCATGGTAGCCGTTCTACGGTTTCGGCTACTCCGCCGCGATCCGCTGTGCTCTATCGATCTCGATTTGGCGCAACCGGTCATCGAGTCGGAGGACGGCATCACCCTCAAGAGGAAGTTCGAAGGCCGCCGCCACAACCTGCCCTAGATCAGCCCGATAGTCGTGCCCCAAGCTCTGGAAATCCCCCGGTTTCACATTCGTGGCAAACAGGGTGTCGACGAGAACCTGCGCCCAGGTGATTCCCGGCTTCCATCCCATCGAGGTGGGAACATGCCGGCCGCGTGGTCCATCACCGAGCCAGGTGGGGCGCCGGTGGGCTAGATCAGGGCGAAAGCGCACCACTGGGTCGCCGTCGTGCTCAAGAAACCACACTCGTGGACGGGCGCCGGCACATGCGACCGGGATCTGCTCAGGCCGGTCAACGGTGATCGACTCGCCCGCGCACAGTTCGTGGAATTGGTCGGATGCAACACCTCCCGGGGTGCCGACCCAGAGTGCGTGCGAGATTCCGTAATAGTCGAGGTCCGCAGGTCCTGCATTGACCGCGGCTTCCTGCACGCGAGCTCCCAAACTCTCGCCATACAACAGCAATGTTGGTCGATGTGCTGCCTCTGAAAGTTCTTCGTAGATTGCATCCAAGAGAAGTCGCTGCGTGCGCGCAGCGAGTTCCACTTTGCCCAACGAGAGGAAACTTGGCAGGAGTCCGTAGCCGATCGCTACCACCGCACAATCCCCACCAGAAAGAATCTCGAGGATGTCAACGGGCGTGGGATTAGCGAATCCTGATCCAGCGGGCGCCTCGATGAGCAGATACTTGCGATCGAATGCGCCGGTGCGCCGCAACTCGGCCATGGCTAAGCCGACCCGCTGTTCAACGCTCGATGCCGCATCCACTCCGATGAAGACTCGAATCGGCTCCGCGGTCCACGCAGTACCTGTGACGTATTCCGAATCGTCAGCGGTCGTAACGGAGCCAACAAAACGGGCACCTTCACGGCCAAGTTCAGTCAGCGCGATCAAGGATTCCGGGCCACCACTTACCAAGGGATTAGTAGGTGCAACAGAGAAACCCTCATCGAGTGCCCGGCTTTGCGCCGTCATTGAGGCAATTAAGCGTGAAATCCCGATCTGTCCAGCTATCACCGCGCCAGCGGCGGCTCCGGCAATCGACAATGCCGGAATCCACGAACTGGAGCCATCATTGACAGATGGTGCACGTTTGATCGTGACCGAGAGGGTTGCGGAAACGGCAGTGCCAACTGCAGTGCCGACTACCGCACCTCCCATTGCACCTACAGCGAATGGGAACACGGTGCGCACCCGATCAGGCCACACCACCAGAGTTTCACCTCGAGATAACGCAGTGACCACTCCGGCAGTCACGACCCCAGAAAGAACACCCAACCGACGAGCAACCATGACGCGTGAAATCCCTAATCGCTAAGCGGATAGCCCGGGGAAGAACAAAGCGATCTCGCGAGCAGCGGACTCTGGTGAGTCAGAACCATGTGTGACGTTGTTCTGCGTTTCGGTGGCGAGGTCGCCGCGGATTGTTCCCGGGGCTGCGTTGACCGGATTGGTAGCACCCATCATCGAACGCCACGAGACGATCGCTTCATTTCCCTCGATCACGGCCGCAACCAGAGGTGCTGAAGTAATAAAGGTCACCAAGTCATCGAAGAAGGGCTTGCCCTTGTGCTCGCCGTAGTGGTTCTCGGCAATATCGCGAGTCAGGGTGCGCTGCTCCAGGGCAACAATTTTGTAGCCCTTGCGCTCGATGCGACCAAGAACTTCACCAACGAGTCCACGGGCAACACCATCGGGCTTGATCAGGACAAGGGTGCGCTCTGACACAGGAAACTCCTCAGTTAGGCGGCGTAGCGCCACGGGTGAACGAAATGAGCCTACTTGTCTGCCTCGGCTGCCCGTTCGGCCCTGAGCGCATCTACCCGCTGCCCATTGCGCACCGCAAAAAACCATAGAACGACGAAGATGCCGCCGATGATGAACATCGTGGGGACGAGGAACCCCATCGCCAGAACGGCTACCTGAAGAATCCAGCCGAACGTGACGCCCCACGGCTTGCGCAACATGGCGATTGCCAGGATCAGCAGCGCTTCAAGGGCTAGCACCAGGCCAAGGATCAATCCCTGGTTCGAATCGGGGTAGAGGCCTTGAGCAAGCGCCCACGCGAGCAACACGATGATGACTTCCATCGCCAACACGGACGAGCCAAGGACTCTCATGTCAGGCCTTTCCCAGCGCGCGTAGAGCCTCGCCGACGAGAACAACGGAGCCGGTGATGATGATTCCGGCTCCACCATCATTACCCACTTCATCGGCGCGCGCCATCGCCAAATCAAGGGCGCCAGCGAAGTCAGGTGCGAGAGTCACCCGATCATCGCCCAAGATTTCTGCAGCCAAGGCAGCGAGTTCTGCCGCCGGCATCGCACGTGGTGACTGCGGTTCGGTGATTACAACCTCATGCACCACTGTCTGCATCACTTCCAAGAAACCCGCAGCGTCTTTGTCGGAGAGCATGCCGATGACCGCGAGCACTGATGTGAACTGGAAGGAGTCTTCGATTGCTGCGGCAAGAGATGCAGCACCGTGTGGATTGTGTGCGGCGTCGACGAGCACCGTGGGACCAGTTCGGACGATCTGCAAACGGCCGGGCGAAACTGTGGTGGCAAACCCCTCTCGCACAGCATCTGCATCAAGGGCACTGTCACCACCGAAGAACGATTCCGCCGCGGCCAGCGCCAGAGATGCGTTATGTGCCTGATGGATTCCAAACAGCGGTAGAAAAATATCCGGGTACGAGCCACGAAGTCCTCGGAGCGAAAGCAACTGTCCACCCACCGCTACCGCGCGCTCAGTGACGGCAAACTCCAATCCTTCGCGAGCAACGGCCGCCTCCTGTTCAACGCAACGCAGCAGGATCACCTCGGCGGCCGCCAGATCTTGCTGGCCCACCACAACAGTTGCACCCGCCTTGATCACTCCGGCCTTTTCTCCAGCAATTTCGGTCAAGGTGTCGCCGAGATATTCGGTGTGATCGAGACCGATCGGGGTGATGACCGCTACGGCAGCATCGGCAACGTTCGTTGCATCCCATGAACCACCCATGCCCACTTCGATGACCGCCACATCAACTGGTGCATCAGCGAAAGCTGCGTAGGCCAGGGCGGTCATCACTTCGAAATAGGACAACGTGGTTCCACCATCAGCAGTCGAGTTCTGGTCAACAATCGCCACATACGGAGCGATATCGCGCCATGCATCGAGAAGGCGACCAGCTTCGATCGGCTCACCCTCTAAACAAATGCGCTCGCGTGGATCCACCAAGTGGGGTGAGGTGTAGAGCCCCGTGCGCAAACCGAAGGAGCGGAGCAGCGAATCCACCATGCGGGCGGTTGATGACTTTCCGTTGGTGCCGGCGATCGTGATCACGGGGTATGAGCGCTGCGGATCCCCCATGAGTTCCATGACCGAGGCAATCCGGGCAAGGGACGGTGCGATGCGCGATTCTGGCCAACGCGAATTGAGTTCACCCCACAGTTCGTCGAGCGATGAGGGGGAATTGATCATGCCCTCAAGTCTAGGGTGCTTCCATGGCACAGGTAATTGATGGAATCAACGCTGAGCTCGGCACGTGGCTCATGGCGCAGCCGATGTTTTTTGTGGCGACCGCACCTCTCTCTGCAGATCAGCACGTGAACTGTTCGCCAAAAGGACTGGTCGGCACTTTCACGGTGATCGACGAGCACCGCATCGCCTACTTGGACCTCACCGGCAGTGGCATCGAAACCATTGCGCACCTGCAAGAGAACGGCCGGATAGTGGTGATGTTCATGGCGATTGATGGCAAGCCGCGCATCGTGCGGCTGCACGGCCAGGGCCAGGTCGTACTTCCGCACGATCCTGATTTTGCGAGTCTGGTCACCAGATTTGACCATCATGAGGGCACCAGATCAGTCATCGTCGTCGACGTTGAGCGGGTTTCAGACTCATGCGGATATGCGGTGCCAAAGCTCACCTTGGTGCAGGAGCGCAAGATTTTGGATCTCGACGCCGCTAAACGCGGGCCAGAAGGACTCGCTCAATTTCAGGCCGAATACAACGAGACGAGCATCGACGGCATCCCCGGACTCGCCATGACCAACTCGCCATAAACAAGGACTAACCCCCGCCACCTAAGATTGCCCACCATGGCCAGCGCAGCAGTCCCCGAAAAACCCACCCTCGATGGAATTGAGGCGAAATGGTCTGCCGTCTGGGAAACCGAGGGCACTTACCAATTCGACCGGACTAAAACTCGCGAACAGGTCTTCTCGATCGATACCCCGCCACCCACCGTGAGTGGCTCCCTTCACGTTGGTCACGTGTTTTCCTACACACACACCGACTGCATGGCCCGCTACAAGCGCATGCGCGGCCTCGAGGTTTTCTACCCGATGGGTTGGGACGACAACGGTCTGCCCACCGAACGCCGAGTGCAGAACTACTACGGCGTGCGCTGCGATCCGAGTCTGCCCTATGACCCAGCCTTCACTCCCCCTGCTGAGCCCGATGCGAAGAACCAGCTCCCGATCAGTCGTCGCAATTTTGTTGAACTGTGCGAGCAACTCACCGTCGAAGATGAGGTCGTTTTCGAAGACCTCTGGCGCCGCATGGGTCTTTCCATCGACTGGAGTCAGACCTACCAAACGATCGACCGCAACGCCCAGCGCGTGAGTCAACTCGCCTTCCTGCGAAACCTTGCACGTGGCGAGGCTTACCAGTCCGAGGCACCCACTCTCTGGGACGTCACATTCAGAACCGCCGTTGCCCAAGCTGAATTGGAAGATCGCGAACGCCCTGGCGCCTACCACCGTATTGGTTTCGCGCGCACCCAGACACCTACCGAACAGGTGTTCATCGAGACCACGCGACCCGAGCTTCTCGCCGCCTGCGTTGCGCTCGTTGCCCACCCAGATGATGAGCGTTACCAACCACTTTTCGGCACCACCGTCACCACACCAGCATTCGGTGTGGAGGTTCCCGTGGTTGCGCACCGCCTCGCTGACCCCGAAAAAGGCTCGGGCATCGCAATGATCTGTACCTTCGGCGATCTCACCGACGTGATCTGGTGGCGTGAGTTGCAGTTACCGACCCGTCCGATCATCGGCTGGGACGGCCGCATCCTTTCCGAGACGCCCACGTGGATCACCGCTGCATCGGGAATCGAGAACTACGCGCGCTTGGCGGGTGCAACCAGTCACACCGCTAAAGAGCGCATGGTGGAGATGCTTCGCGAATCCGGTGACCTCGTCGGTGAACCGAAAGAAATCACGCACCCGGTGAAGTTCTTTGAAAAGGGTGACAAGCCGCTCGAAATCGTGACGACCCGCCAGTGGTACATCACCAACGGTGGCCGCGAGCCGATTTTGCGCGAACAACTTCTCGAACGTGGCCGCTCCATCATCTGGCATCCCGAACACATGAAGGTGCGCTACGAGAACTGGGTAGAAGGGCTCAACGGCGACTGGCTGATTTCACGGCAACGCTTCTTCGGAGTGCCACTGCCTCTCTGGTACCCGCTCGATGCCGAAGGCAATCCGATCTACGACTCCCCCATCGTTCCCGATGAGTCTGTTCTGCCGATCGATCCGAGCAGCGATGCGCCCATTGGTTTCACCGAGGACCAGCGCGGTGTTCCTGGCGGTTTCATGGGTGATCCCGACGTCATGGATACCTGGGCCACCAGTTCGCTCACCCCGCAGATCGCCGGCGGCTGGGAACGCGATCCTGATCTGTTCTCGCGCGTTTTCCCCATGGACGTGCGCCCGCAGGCCCACGAGATCATCCGTACCTGGCTCTTCTCCTCCGTGGTGCGTGCGCACCTCGAAGAGGATTGCCTGCCCTGGACCCATGCCGCAATTTCCGGCTGGATTCTCGACCCTGACCGCAAGAAGATGAGCAAGTCCAAAGGCAATGTGGTCACACCCATGGCCCTTCTTGATGAATACAGTTCCGACGCTGTCCGGTACTGGGCCGCATCCGGGCGCCCCGGCACCGACACCGCTTTTGACGTTGGTCAGATGAAAATCGGCAGGCGACTCGCCATCAAGTTGCTCAACGCGAGCAAGTTCGCACTCAGCATGGGTGCGCCATCAGAGGATGCAACGGTTACTGAACCTCTGGACCGAGCCATGCTCGCGAGCCTTGCCGAGACCGTCTCTCAGGCAACGGCCGCATTCGAGGGCTACAACTACGCAAAAGCTCTTGAACTCGCTGAAACGTTCTTCTGGAACTTCACCGATGACTATGTGGAACTCGTCAAGGTGCGCGCTTACTCTGACGATGCATCCGCTGACTCAGCCAAGTTAGCTCTCACTACTGCCCTCGATGCCTTGCTGCGCCTATTCGCTCCCTTCTTGCCCTTCACCACAGAAGAGGTGTGGTCCTGGAACCACACGGGATCTATCCATCGCAGCTCCTGGCCTGAAGCGGATGCTATCCGAGCCCTTGCAGGCGATGGCGATCCCCGCGCACTCGTTGACATCGGCATCGCATTGAGTCTGATCCGTAAAGAGAAGTCCGAGGCGAAAGTCTCGATGCGCACCGAGGTCACCTCAGCGGTGATCAGTGGTCCGGCTGCCGTGGTCGCGCGTATCGAGGGATGTGCTGGTGATCTTCAAGGTGCCGGTCGCATTGAAGCACTCGAACTTGTGGTGACGGATGGGTCCGAAATCACCGCAGAAGTGAAGCTCGCACCACCGGCGTAATCAACTATCCCCACCACCCCCCCTTGGCGAATTCGCCCGCGTCCCGGGTGAAATCGCCAAATGAGGGCCGTAGAAATCCGAGTTTGGTGATGTGGGCCGGGTGCTTTCGCTCCAGATTCCGAACTCCGTGGCACGCACGCCGATGGACCGGGGTGAAATCGCCAAAAGGCCCCGATTTTGGGGCCTGTTTTGGTGAATTGACCCGGGAAGCGGGCGAAATCGCGAAGGGTGAGGGGTGAAGGGTGAGGGGTGACGCGGAGCAGGGTCAGGCGGTTTTGTCGCGACGCTCGCGACGAGCTGAAGCGGAGCGCGGAACCAGCGTGGGATGCACGCTGTCCTTGACGACCTCACCGGTGATGACGACCTTGCCCACATCGGTGCGGCTGGGTATGTCGTACATCACGTTGAGCAGCACCTCCTCAAGGATTGCGCGCAGGCCGCGGGCACCGGTGCCGCGCAGCAGCGCTTGCTCGGCAATTTCATCAAGTGCCTGATCATCGAATTCAAGTTCAACGTCGTCGAGCTCAAAGAGGCGCTGGTACTGCTTGATCAGAGCATTCTTTGGCTCGATCAAAACGGCCACAAG
>JBIISH010000230.1:0-3494 GCA_044341115.1 Candidatus Nanopelagicales bacterium | reverse complement strand
GGCTGCCCGCGGGTCAAACTCGGAATTGAGCCACTCTTTTGACTGAGCTTCACGAAAGAGATCTGTAAGGGCATCGGTTACGCGCTGCTGCTCCGCACCCAGTTTCGCACGGAAACGATCACTATTGCCGGCAAGGCCTAGCGCTTTAGCCCGCTCGAACCTGATGTGAGCAAGTTCAACTCCCTGAGTCTTGATGGTGATTTGGGCCAAGCCGAGGAAGAAGTCGTCGCGGTTGTTGACACTTGTAACAAGGTTGGTGATTGCGTCGATATTGCGATCCACATTGACACTGAATCGGTAGATGAGCGCCGATTCGATCAGCTCGCTGAAGTCCTCAAAGTGGTGATAGAGCGAGCCTTTCGAAACGCCCGACACCGCGAGCACCTGATCCACATGAACTTTGTCGGGGTGTTCCCCGCCCATCAGTTCTACGGTCGTAAGGATCAATCGTTCTTTGGTCGGGTGAATTGAGCTGCGCATACCCTCATCCTAGGCAGGAATGGCTGGTAACTTCGATGTGAGCGAGACTCACCTAGTGGAGGCAGTCATTAACGAGCAGTCCCTCAAGATCCGGCGTCAATGGGGTTTGTGGGATGCGGTGGTGTGTCTCGCCGGCGCTCAAATCCTCGGACTCATCGTTGGATTAGCCCTCATCGTTAGTGATGCGCCGATCGGGGTATTGATCATTGTTGGATCGGCTGCCCCCTGGCTGCTACTGGCCGGCTGGCCGCTGTTCGCCACCTGGCGGTGGGGGAATGGCCCACGTATCGATTTGCACCTTCGGTTGAGTTGGTCTGATGTGCGTTGGGGTGTTCTTGCCGGGATCGTGGGTTTGTTGTGTGCCGCTATCGTCGCCGCCATCACAACCCTGATCGTCGGTGATTTCACGTCTCTTGCAGCGGAGGCAGCCGAAGAACTGGTCGCTTCCGCCTCGTTCGCATCATTGTTTGTATTTGCGCTCATGTTGATGGTCGGAGCGCCGATCGCTGAGGAGTTGGCCTTTCGCGGCCTGCTCTTCGGCGCCTTGCAGCGACGGGGTGTGGGAGCGGCGTGGACGATCATCATCACCGCGGTTGTTTTCGCTGCGTTCCACTTCGAGCCCACCCGCTTCTTTGTACTGCTGGCCCCAGGTCTGGTATTCGGATTTGTTCGGTGGAAAACGGGCTCATTAGGGGCGGCGATGGTCGCTCACGGGGTCAACAACGCCCCGGCGGCAGTGTTTCTGCTCATCGGGTTGCCCGAAGTGACACCATAGGCACATGTCGATGCACAACGGTGGTCCTACTCGAGGTCGGGTACTCGTCGTCGACGACGACGCAGCACTCTCCGAAATGCTCGGAATCGTGCTGCGCGGTGAGGGGTTCGAGCCGGTCTTTTGCGGTGACGGACTCGCCGCCCTCGATATTTTTCGGGCTAGTAAGCCAGACGTCGTGCTCCTCGACCTGATGCTGCCAGGTCGGGATGGAATCGACATTTGCCGAGCCATCCGGGCAGAGTCAGGTACCCCGATCGTGATGCTGACGGCAAAGTCAGACACCGTCGACGTAGTGGTCGGTCTCGAATCAGGTGCCGACGATTACATCGTCAAACCATTCAAGCCCAAAGAGCTGGTTGCCCGGATCCGCGCACGGATGCGCCGAACTGATGACGTGTCGACGTCGAGTTTGGCAATCGGAGATCTCGACATCGACGTGATCGGTCACACAGTCAGACGCGGTGAGCAGGTGCTCTCCCTGACACCCTTGGAGTTCGATCTTCTGGTGTGTTTGGCCCGAAAACCAGGTCAAGTATTCACCCGAGAAACCTTGTTGCAAGACGTATGGGGTTACCGCCATTCCGCTGACACCCGATTGGTGAATGTGCACGTGCAGCGATTGCGCGCCAAGATCGAGCACGATCCCGAAAACCCCGACATCGTGTTGACCGTGCGCGGTATCGGCTACAAGGCCGGACCCGCGTAATTCATCAGATGATGCGCGTTCTTCTTTTTCTTCCCCGGTGGGTGAGGCGAATCTGGCGTCGATCGCTATTTCTTCGCGTCATTGCCACCACTCTTGTGCTTTCCATCATCGTGGTGGGTGTCTTGGGATTCTCGTTGCTCTCCCGCGTCACCTCGGGCCTGCTCGATGCGAAGGAACGCATTTCCGTGGGGGAGTCGGCAGCCGGGCAAGGAGAGGCACAGCGTTTACTTGACGCTGCCGACACCGGACCATCGACCCCGTCACCGTCGAGGCTGGTGGACTCAGTCGTTTCCATCCTCGCCTCGCGCGCAGGTTCCCCTGCCACTTTCGACGTGCTCCTGCTCTCCTCGCAAACGTCAACGGATGCACCCGAGCGTGGAACGAACTTGGTCGCGGTGGCATCTGTCCCAGAAGAGTTGCGCTCAGCGATCTCATTGACCAAGAGACAGTCGTGGACTTATTCGGAAATTCGATTCCTTGATGGTCGATCAGTGCCCGGCTTGGTAGTGGGTGCACCGCTCACCATTCCCGGAGTAGGACCGTACGAGTTGTATTACCTATTTCCGCTGACCCAGGAGCAGCAGACCCTTGATCTCGTGCGAAGTGCCGTTGTCGGCGCGGGCTTCATTTTGGTCGTGCTGCTCGCTGCGGTCGCCGGCATCGTGACTCGGCAGGTGGCTATACCGGTCCGTGAGGCAGCCCAACGGGCTCGGCGCCTGAGTGCGGGCCACCTTGATGAACGAATGCGCGTTAAACGAGAGGACGATCTCTCTCAATTGGCGCGATCGTTCAATGAAATGGCGGAGAGCCTAGAAAACCAGATCGAGCAGTTGGAGGAACTCTCCAGGGTCCAGCAACGGTTTGTCTCGGATGTCTCACACGAATTGCGCACGCCACTCACCACCATTCGCATGGCAGCAGATGTGCTGTTCGGTGACCGGGAGTCCTTCGATCCTGCGACTGCTCGCTCTGCTGAACTCTTGCAAACCCAACTCGATCGATTTGAATCACTCTTGGTAGACCTGTTGGAGATCTCTCGGTTCGATGCCGGAGTTGCGAATCTCGATGTGAGCGTCATTGACCTTTCCACCCTGATCGACCAAACCATTGATTCAGTAGCCCCTCTTGCGGCACGGCTGAGAATCCCAGTCCGTTTTCGTTCTCACGAGCGGCCATGTCGGGTGGAGTGTGACTCCAGGCGCATCGATCGCATCATTCGAAATTTGCTTGACAATGCCATCGAGCACGCTGATCCTCACGGTGTGAGAGTAGAACTTGCGGGCGATCACGATTCGGTTGCTGTCACCGTGCGAGATTTAGGCGTAGGGCTGCGCCCCGGTGAGTCCTCGCTCGTTTTCAGTAGGTTCTGGCGGGCCGATCCGGCTCGAGCGCGCACAACCGGGGGATCAGGCCTGGGGCTCGCAATTGCACTTGAAGATGCACGGCTGCACGGTGGCTGGTTGGAAGCGTGGGGAGAGCCCGGAAAGGGTGCCTGTTTCCGCCTGACACTGCCACGGGCTCCCGGCGTAGATC
>JBIISH010000022.1:0-12492 GCA_044341115.1 Candidatus Nanopelagicales bacterium | reverse complement strand
ACCCTTGGAGATGTTTATGGGGTTCGGCAATTCGACAACATCGCGGCAAGCGAGGCCACACACACCGATGCTGTTCGAGTACTGCTCGACACATACGGCATCAAGGATCCGACAGTTGGCGATGCGGTCGGTGAATTCGACAACGCAGTCATACAGAAGATGTACGACGACCTCGTCAGGCAGGGAAGCAAGTCACTGACTGATGCAGCCAAGGTCGGCGTTGCGATCGAGAAACTCGACATCAAGGATCTTCGTGATGGTCTTGATGCCAACACACCCGCAGACGTGAGGCGTGTCTACGAGAGCCTTCTCAAGGGCTCACAAAACCATCTTGCTGCGTTCGAGCGCTTGCTCGCCCGCGCTTGAGTTAGCGAACCAGATAGAGCTTCTCGAAGGCGTACGCCGTGTACTTGCCCTTCGCTGGTGCGAAGAGCGACAGGCGTACGCCGATCGGCTCATTGGTGAGCACGGTCACGGAGACCGATCCACGCGAGTACTGAACGCGGCAGTCATCCAAAGAACCAGCGAGCTTGGTGCGCAGAAGTGGGCGGCACTCCACCGTGGCCTGAGCGAACTGCTTGGCATTGGTCAGCACCGGCTTGCTCAGCAGCACGGTGGTTCCCGTACCCACCTTGCTCGGCAGGTTCAGTGCACGCACCGGCTCTTGAGTGATACCGACCTGGATCTCCACGTCGAGTTCCTCAATGGTGCCGTCACGATCAAGAAGAGTGACAGTGATCGTCTCGGTACCGCGGAAGTCCGGCTTGGGTGTGTAGATGATCGAGCCATCTTCGATGACCGCTGTGCCATTGCGCGGTTTGTCCACACTCGTGATTGTCGAGTCTGCAGGTGCTCCGGGAATGTCCTCAGTAGTGATCACTGCAGGTGTGTTCGGCGTGACCTGCACTGTTGACTCCTCGGTGTCGGTCGGGGTCGACGTCGAGGGGGGTGTAACTGTGGGGGTAGCTGTGGGGGTAGCCGTGGCACTGGGACTCGGAGACGCGGACGGGCTCGCACTCGGGCTCACGCTGGGCGACGCGGACGGGCTCGCACTCGGGCTCACGCTGGGCGACGCGGACGGGCTCTCGCTCGGACTCGGGCTCGCGCTGGGCGACGCGGACGGGCTCGCACTTGGGCTCACGCTGGGCGATGCCGACGGGTTCGCACTCGGGCTTGCGCTCGCACTTGGGCTCACGCTGGGTGATGCCGACGGTGAAGCTGAGGGGCTCGCCGACGGCTCCACCTCTTCTTCTTCCAGCAATCCTGTGGCGATCAAAGCTTCGGTGCCCGTCTCGCAGTTGTTGTTGATCAGCGCGGAGCCAGCAGGCCAGTTGAGTCCGGTGAATCCGGTGAACGGCGGGATGATGTCGCCCCAGCCGGCGGCTGGGAAGATCGGTCCAGTGTGGCTCGCGTGACCGTTCTTGCGTGTGACCGAATCCTGACTGACCACGATGCGCGTGTAGGGGTTCTTGACGCTGCTTGTTGCGTGACACATCACAACTTTGCCGGCAGGTGCAGTTGGAATCACCGGAGTGCTTGTCGTGACAGGAGCAGGAATGACCGCCTCGGTGATGACGTCGGCGGCTACCCACAACTGATACTGCGGAAAACCTGAACGCCGAATCTGTGTAAACGTCACGCTCGAGACCTCGGTGCTCGGAGACATCCAGATGCTCGCGCCGTCGCTGTCCACACCGTTGCCAATGATGGTCGACGTGGCTGGATCCCACGTGGGCTCATCCGTGCCACCACTTGCGTAGTTGAACGAACTAAAAATCCATTCGCTCACGTCGACTGGTTTGCCTTGTTCATCGAGTGCACTGATCGCTACGTCTTCCGCATCGATATCGCCAAGAGCGAAAGCCCAGGTGCCGGCGACGGGCGACTCCTCGAAAGTGAGCGTCATCGTGCCCTGCGGCTGTCCGCTCGCGATCGCACTCGACAAGTAGGTCTGACCGATGGATGAACCGAAGTGCGTGCCGAACGCGCTGGCGCCGGTGAGCGTCGCGCTACGTGCCACTGAGAAGGTGCCGTTGGTCGACGTGAAGGTCGCATTCGGGAAGAGCGTGCCGGTGAAAGTGAGAGACCCGGTCGCGGATGGGGAATCAACCGCCCAGACTCCGTAGACCCCGGTGCCGTTGGCGGCGTCGGCCATCGGCACGATGAGTGCGGTGGCGGCGAGCACGCTTGCGGCGGATACTGCAGGTATAAGGGAACGACGGATTCTGGTGCGCATGGGAGTAAACGGTAGGCGATGCGAGTTCACCTGAAGAGGCGAGGGATTCCGATGTCCCCGAGAATAGGGACATCATGAATTCCACCGATACAGACGTTCTAGTTGTGGGTGCCGGCCCTGCTGGTTCAGCTACTGCAGCGTGGGCAGCGCGCTCCGGACTTGACGTGCTGCTCGCCGATGCCGAGACATTTCCCCGAGACAAGCCCTGCGGTGATGGCCTCACCCCTCGGGCGATCGCTGAGCTCAACCAACTGGGGCTGGGTGATTTCCTGGAGGGCCGGGCGCGCAATTACGGTCTTCGAGCCGCCGGCTTCGGACAGACCCTTTACCTGCGCTGGCCAGGTGGCAACCTGCCTGACTACGGCGGAGCCGCTCCTCGACTTGAACTCGATTACGCCATCAGGCAGGTGGCGATCGACGCTGGAGTTCGAGAGGCCGAAGGGCACCGTGCCATCGACGTGCGATTCGAAGGCGGGCAGGTGCGGGGCGTGACGTTCAGCACCGCGGATGGCCCCAAGGAGATCACTTGCCGAAGGTTGGTGGTGGCCGATGGTGCGAAGTCGCAGCTCGGACGCAAGCTCGGACGCGAGTGGCATCGCAGCACTGCCTACGGCGTTGCTGCCCGCGCCTACATCAAGTCACACCGCAGCGACGATGAATGGATCTCCTCGCACCTTGAACTGCGCGGTGAACAGAAGGAACTGCTCTCCGGCTACGGCTGGATCTTCCCGCTCGGTGATGGCGAAGTAAATATTGGTGTCGGCACACTTGCTACAACAAAGCGTCCGGCTGATGTGAACCTGCGCTCACTGCTCACGCATTACACCGATCAGCAACGCGGTGATTGGGAACTCGAGGGTGATCTGCGCGCACCTTGGTCAGCGCTGTTGCCGATGGGTGGTGCGGTCTCCGGTGTTGCCGGACCGAACTGGGTGCTCGTGGGTGATGCTGCAGGTTGCGTGAATCCACTCAACGGTGAAGGCATCGACTACGGCCTGGAGACCGGGCATCTTGCTGCGCAATTGCTCGCATCTACATCTGCCAATGCGCACCTTGATTACACCGCCGCGTGGGCACCGATTCTGCGCGAGCAGTATGGCGTTGCATTCTCGATTGCTCGCCGACTTGCTGGCTTGATTACTGTTCCTGGTTTCCTGACAACCTTTGGCCCTGTTGGTATGCGCTCGCGGTTCCTGATGACGATTGCGTTGCGGGTCATGGGAAATTTGGTGACGCCAGAAGATTCTGACGGGACCGCGAGGCTGTGGCGCACTGCAGGAAAGGCGAGCATCAAGCTCGACGATCGCCCACCGTTTAGCTGATTCGCATCACGCAGCGATATTGAGAACCATCACGTCGGGATCGACGAGCGCCTGCAAATCGTCGACGTCTGACGTGAGCAGTGCGACCGGACGAGGAAGTGAAGATGCCACCTCGGCAACGAGTGCATCCAGAGTCACATTGCCGCGTGATTGCGTTCGACCGATGCGCTCACCGGCCGCCTGACCCAGTGGTGCGTCGATAACGCGTACGTTCAACGATGCGAGCAGACGATGGATTGCAGCATCGCGTGGATGGCCACGAAGTACCTCTGTGAGAGTCGCTGCAGTTGTGACCAGATTTGCTCCATCGTCCTGCCACCTGCGGAGCACTCCACGGATATCGGAATGTGCCTGCGATGCAGCGGTCAGGGCGGATGCGTCTAGGACAACCGAGCGGATAAGTAGTCCTCGTACTTTTGCCACATCGCCTCCAATTTTTTGTCGACTTTGGCCATGTCTTCTTCGGATGGTGGGCCGTACTTCTCGTCCATGTAATCCAAGAAGTCGATCAATGCCCGCCTGCGCTCCTCGCGGGCGAGAACCTCGCTCACGTAGGAAGAGAAGTTCGTGTCCGAGGCGCGGGCTGCAACCTTGGCTTTGAGAGAGGCGGGGATGGTGATGCTGACCTTGTCGAAGGGGCCCGAGAGCAGGTCAATAAGAGCGTGCTCCACCGCGCTGTCTTCAACGGACTCCGAAAGGCCCGGTGAGGTGTCAGGGAGCGGTTCGGCGGCCATGTTAGGGATCCTACCCGCGGTAAGACTGGATGTAAACCCGCTTGGAGCCCGAGCAAGTGAGTTAGAACGACCAGTCTTCAGTTAGCACGGCATCCTGCATGGATAACCGCAGCGGCTCCATGCGCAGCACGGCAGGAGGTCCGTCAAGAAGTGGTGGCATGTGCTCCATCAACATGGCGAAACCAGTTGATGCTCGGTGTGCGTTCTCTGCATCTTCGTCTTTAAAGATTTCATAGAGCCACACGATGTTCGGATCTTCTGGATCCAAAGACACCATGAAAACTTCGGTGCCTGGTTCTTCGGCGAGGCCGTCTGTGTAGGTGTTGAGCATGTCGAGGAGTGCAGCGCGTTTGCCATCTTCACTCGTGAGGCGTACCAGCATGCACCGGCGCCCGGCGAGGATTACTTGGCGCGGTGATTCAGATTGCGCGGAATCAGGCAACGTTCTCGTCCCAGTTATCGATGAACCATTGGTAGGTGCTGCTCACGCCATCTTGCAACGTGATCTCCGGCTGCCAACCAAGTGCATTGATGCGCGAGGTGTCGAGAAGTTTGCGCGGCATGCCGTCGGGCTTGGAGGTGTCCCATTCGATCTCACCTTTAAAACCAACAACAGCAGCAACGGTTTCTGCGAGTTGTCGAATCGGCAGATCGTCACCCCAACCAACGTTGATCGTTTCCGAAGAGTCGTAGTTCTCCAACAACATCAGGCTAGCTTTTGCGAGATCGTCAACGTGCAAAAATTCGCGACGCGGTGAACCCGTCCCCCACACCGTGACAGTTGAAGCACCAGACATCTTCGCTTCGTGGAAACGTCGGATGAATGCTGGCAACACATGCGAACTCTGCAAATCGAAATTGTCTTTGGGGCCATAAAGATTTGTAGGCATTGCAGAAATCCACTTGCGCCCATACTGCGTGCGGAACGCCTCGATGTAATATATACCGGCGATCTTCGCCATCGCATATGCCTGATTGGTCGGCTCAAGTGGTCCGGTCATCAACGATGATTCACGAATCGGTTGCGTTGCATGGCGCGGATAGATGCACGACGAACCAAGGAACAGCAAACGCTCAACATCGGCTTCGTGCGCTGCATCCATGATGTTCGTCTGGATGAGCATGTTGTCTTTCATGAAATCAACGGGGTAGGTCGAGTTCGCCATGATGCCGCCAACGCGCGCTGCAGCATCAATGATGATGTCGGGTTTTGCTTCGGCAATCGCGGTGAATGTGGCGTCGCGATCGCGGAGGTCGAGTTCAGAGGAACGGAAGCCAATGATCTTGCCTGCGCCCTTGGCTTCGAGTGCTCGGACGAGCCCAGAACCGACGAGCCCGTTATGGCCGGCCACGTAGACGGTCGAGTCCGCCCAGTTGATTTTCTGCACAGGTGCATTGTGGCACGGGGCCTAATAACGGAGGGTTTGCCACAGTCATGGATCGAGCTAGCGATCGACGAATTGATGGTGATCGCCTAACTTTCGTAGTGATGTCGACATGCGACGACGAACACTTCATCACCCACGACCTGATAGATCAGCCGATGTTCTGCCGTGATGCGCCTCGACCAAAACCCGTGCATGCTAAATCTAAGGGCCTCAGGTCTGCCGATCCCGTAATGCGGATCTCCCTGCTCTGCGCCCCGCGAAATCTCCTTGAGCAACGTGTTGATGCGCTTCAGCATTTTCGCGTCGACTTGTTGCCAGTGCAGGTAGTCGGCCCAGGCTCGCTCATCCCACGCCAATCTCATTCGATGAGGTCTCGCTCGATAAATTGACCTGCCTTAAGTGCTTCGATTGCATCGAAAATCCTCCGAGCATTTGCGGGAGTTCCGAGCAGGTAGGCGGTCTCTTTGAGCGACTCGTACTCGGCGAGCGAGACGATCACCACGGGCTCGTGCCCGGCTCGCGTGACCACTATCTCCTCGCAGTCGTCGATGACTGCGTCAAAAGTTGAGGCGAGATTTTGTCGAGCTTGGCTGTAGGACATGGTTTTCACGCTAGAACCCCTCTCTGTACAGGAAAGCGTACAACGTGTGGTCCCTGTGGCCGAGGGACCTAGGGTGTGTGCATGCTCGGTTCGAAGAAGAAGGACTCGAAGAACACGGCGAAGTCGTTAAGGGCGCTCCCCCCCGGCAAATACCGCATGGGCGGCGCCCATTTCAAGGACGACGACGCCTTCATCCGGACGGCCGTGCGAGACGTGAAGCGCCTGGAGAAGTACGCGAACCTGAACGCGGATTCGAGCCTGCTCGACTGGGGTTGCGGGGCCGGCCGGCTCGCGGTGGGCGTGCGCGAACACTTTGGGCGCGTGCGGGACTACCACGGTGTGGACGTGCAGGCTGAGCTGATCGATTGGGCGAATGCGAATCTTGCCGGGCCTGGCTTCCGGTTCACATTCGTCGACGTGAGTAACGAGCGTTACAACCCCGATGGCTCCCCTGAGCGCACGTTGTCTGCGGATCCTGGCAGCGTCGACGTTTTTTACGCGTATTCGGTTTTTTCCCACATGAACGACGACGACACCCCGGCTTACCTGACCCTGCTCGGCGAGGCGCTCAGCCCCGACGGCCGGGCGTTCGTGACCTGCTTTGTTGAAGAGGGCGTCGCGGATTGGGAGGAGAACCCGGAGGGTTACGGCCCGTTCGACTGGAAGGGGCGGCTGCATTGCACGCGCTTTTCTCGTCGTCATTTTGAGGATCACGTCGCATCTGCTGGTCTTGCGGTTGACCGGTTCGTGTACGGCAGGGAAACAGATGGCCAAAGCCTCTACATTCTGCGGCGTCGTTAGTCGGTAAACGCTGTTTTCTCGGATATGGTCGAGAGAAATCAAGAAATCGTTGACGTCTCTCGAAGGGCCTTATTCCATGCGCCGTGCGCTCATTGCCTCCCTGTCCGCTCTTGCCGTTGCAGGTTCAGTGATTTCGATCGCCCCCGCTGCTTTAGCTGATGGGCCGGTGTCCACCACTCAGTTCGGGATGCATGTGCCGGCGATTGCAAACGGTGAAGACCCCGGCGTCACGTACGGCGCGATCCGGCTCTGGGACTCAGGCGTGGCCTGGGGTCAGGTGCAGCAGAAGAAGAACCTGTACTGGTGGAACGGGCTTGATGCCGCGATCAGCAACGCGAACTCGCAAGGGGCACCGACCCTCTACGTTTTGGGTTCAACCCCCACGTGGGCCGCAACGAATACCAAGCAGGGCAAGTATCCGTACAAGGGTGCTGCGTCGATGCCGAAGATGAAGGACTGGAAGAAGTGGGTCACCGCTGTTACCCAGCGCTACGGCGCCAGCATCGATTCCTACCAAATCTGGAACGAGGCGAACCTGACCACTTTCTGGGAGGGCACTCCTCAGCAGATGGCCCAGCTGACTCAGCAGGCATACAAAATCATCCGCAAGAACGACCCCACCGCGAAGGTCGTGGCAGCGAGCAGCACCGTCCGCCTTGAAAAGTCCTACCAAAAGTTCTTCCCGGCCTACTTGAAAGAACTTAAGAAGATGAATTGGCCGGTCGACGTGATCTCCTTCCACGGCTACCCCTCGGGCACCGGGACGCCAGCAGATCGCGCTGCAGCGATCGAACTGACCAAGGCAGACATGAAGCAGGCGAACGTCCCGGCGAGCAAGGAACTCTGGGATACCGAGGTCAACTACGGCATCAAGGGTCCAGGTTCGGTGCCCGGCCGCCAGATCACTGGCGCAACCGCAGCCGCATGGACAGCTCAGACCTACCTCGACAACCTGCTCTATGGGGTTGACCGTGCGTATTGGTACTACTGGTACCCACAAAACAACCTTTTGGGTATCACCTTGCAGAACGGCACCCCCGGCGCCGTTGGGTATCAGACCGCAGAGAACTGGATCACCGGTTCTTACTACAGCTGCACCGCGGGATCGGTCAATGTCTGCCAATTGGGCGATAACAACAACCCTGAGGTTGTGGTGTGGTCAGGCAAGTCCGGCGGAACGTACACTGTTCCGGCAAGCGCCACCGTGCAGTGCGACGCACTTAACACCTGTACTCCGGTGGCTCCCGGTTCAACCGTGACGATTGGAAGCATGCCCCTATGGTTCGGCACCGCAGCGAAGAACGCACTCAATCAAAGCGGGCAATAGCCGCTGTAGCTGGACTTTCAGCTCTTGCGCTAGCCCTGACCGCATGTGGTGGTGGCAGCACCGACGGTGATGCCGCAGCGACCGCTGAGGCAACCGCCGACGCTGTTGTTGATCCCAATGCGATCAAGCCTGCCCTGGTGGGCATGCACATTGAGGGTGTTGAGGGTGGGGCTTGGGCGTCGGCTCCGTTTGGCGCACTTCGTTTGTGGGATAACGGAACTGCGTGGTCGCAAATTGAACTTGCACCAGGTGAGTTCAAGTGGGACAACCTTGAAGGTGCGCTCGAGAACGCAAATTCCAAGGGCATGACTGACATCTTGTATGTGCTCGGCACCACGCCAGAGTGGAACGCCAAAGAGGTCAACGCCGATGATTACCCGCAGCCTGGTGCAGCAAGTGCACCGAAGGATCTGGCTGCGTGGGATGAGTGGGTCAAGGCTGTTGTGACGCGCTACAAGGGTCGCATCACCAGTTACCAGATCTGGAACGAAGCGAACCTTGCCAATTTCTACAACGGCACCCCTGCCGAAATGGCTGAACTCACCAAGCGCGCCTACGACATCATCAAGGCCAACGATCCCGAGGCACTCGTTGTTGCTGCTTCTCCGTCAACCCGTTTGACCAAAGCCTTCGATCGGTTCTTTCCTGAATACTTGAAAGAACTCGGCGCACTCGGTTGGCCCGTCGACGTTTTCGCGGTGCACACCTACCCCGATGGTTCGGGTGATCCGGTTGCCCGCGGAGCTTTGATCAAGGCAGCCCAGGATGCGCTCACCGCAGCCGGTGCCCCCGATCTGCCGCTGTGGGATACCGAACTTAACTACGGCCTCGCCGGTCCTGGCGACATCCCTGGAACGGAGATCACCGGTGCTCGCGCAGCGGGATTCGTGGTGCGCACCTACATCGACGATCTTCGCTATGGCATCGACCGCTCGTACTGGTACATCTGGTCGCTGCGCCCAATTCCGTTCCTCGGCGTTCAAGCATTCGCCGGAACTGATGCCGAGCAGGGCTTCTTCGCCGTTGATAACTGGGTTGTTGGGGCCAGCTTTGATGGTTGCACCGAGACTGGAAACGCGGTTACCTGTGACTTCAGCCGAGATGGCACCAGTTGGGTGGTCGCCTGGGCCGAAACCGGTGAGGCTCCTTACACAACTCCGGAGAACTCGCAGTTGGTCTGTGATCCGCTGGCCGTCTGCACCGAGGCAGCCCCTGGGACCGAGATCACTCTCACCGAGGTGCCGGTTCGCGTTTACCTGCAGTAGAGCACCTCATCTTTGACCCAATTGAGTGAAACCCCCTCGGCCCATGAGGGGGTTTCACTCGTCTTGCGCTGGTACCGTGGTTGCTGAGCACCCTTGCAGAAAGGTGCCATGAGCGCGATGGGTCAATTCGGAAGGGGTGGACAGTGTCACTAGATGACCAGAGCCCCGCATGGGTGACTCCGCTCCCGCAGGATGATCCCGACTTTGATCCCACCACTGACACTGGGCAGTGGCGCCGAATCGCCCGCGATGTTCACAAAGAACAGGGCTGGGCCACCACCGATCACCGCGACCGTCCGCGCCAACAGCGCGATCCGCTGCGCGTCTATGCAACCCGAGCCGCCATCTGGGATGTGCTCGCTGTAACAAGCGCAGCGATCATCGGTTTCGTTTTGCGCTGGACGATTCCTTACAACCTCGACATCTCCGATAGCACCTACGTGTTCTTCGCACTCATCGTTGTAGTCGCCTGGCTTGGAGCACTTGCGGTGGTGGGTGCCTACGACACCCGAATCCTCGGTGTTGGTTCGGAGGAATTCAAACGCGTTGTTACCGCATCCGCTGGTGTTTTTGCGGCGGTGGCGATCGTCGCTTTTGCATTCAAGCTCGATCTCTCGCGCGGGTTCGTGCTGATCACGTTTGTTACCGGCATGGCGCTGCTGCTCACAGTTCGCTGGGTTCTGCGCGCGTGGCTACGTCATGAACGTCGTTACGGAAATTACTTGCACCGCACCATCGTGATTGGCAACGGCGAGCGACAAGAAGAAATTGTTGACCTACTTGATCGCGACCCGGTTGCTGGATTCACGGTTGTCGATGTGATTGAGGAACCGGATTCCGAGTGCGATGACGCAACACTTGATTCCTGGCTCGACGAGGTCATGACGCGCATCTCATTGCAAGACGCCGACACCGTTGCCATCGCGGGGACACCTGTCCTAGGTCAGCGAGTGATCAAGAAGTTGTCGTGGCGACTCGAAGGCCCCCGTGTGGATCTTCTCGTGGCGCCAACGCTCGGTGACTTTGCTGGCCCCCGTGTGACGATGCGTATGCAGGCCGATCTTCCACTGATTCACCTTGATGAACCCCACCTCACCGGCTCTAAGCGGGCGGTCAAACGGGCCATTGACATCATCTTCGGCAGCCTGCTCTTCATTCTATTCCTGCCATTCATGGTGATCGGTGCGATTGGCACGTATGTGTCGAGCAAAGGCTCGATGTTCTACCGCCAGGAGCGCATCGGTCGTGGCGGTCAGATGATCACCGTCACCAAGATCCGCACGATGGTTGACGGAGCAGAGTCCATGCGCCAGGTCGTGATCGGCGTTCCAGATGACCGTATTGGCGATCGCTACCGCGACGATCCGCGCATCACTCCGTTTGGTCGCGTGCTGCGCCGCTGGTCGATCGATGAAATGCCGCAGATCGTCAACGTGATCACCGGCTCCATGTCACTCGTTGGGCCGCGCCCAGTTTTACTCGAAGAGATCGAGCTGTTCGACGATTCCGACCACCGACGCCACCTCACCAAGCCCGGCCTCACCGGCCTCTGGCAGGTCTCCGGACGCAAGGCCGTCGACTGGGATGAGCGGATGCGCCTCGACCTGGACTACGTCGAGCACTGGTCGCCCGCACTTGACCTGGTGATCGTGGCCAAGACCGTGAAGGTTGTCCTCACCGGCAAGGGCGCCTACTAAGTCCTCTGATTCGAGGACACGCTGGTCTGCAATTTGCTCGGTCTGCTCAGTTCCTCTACGTTCTTTGGACACCCCCGAATTGGAGAATCCATGCGCTTAATCGCCCTTGCCGCTAGTGCCGCGGCACTTTCCGTGATCGCCGCTGTTCCCGCTGCAGCAGCAGGTTCAGGAACTGCCACCACCAACTTGGCTACCGCGACCATCTCCATCCCTGACATTGCATTCGATGGCAGCGATTGCGTCCGGGTGCCGGTCACCACCACCTACGCCAAGACCGGTGGACCGGCTGACTCGGTCAGCTTGGATATCGAGCTTGCAGCCCGTCAACCAGGTTCGAGTTCTGCAGACTCCGCATCTGACTACATCGGGCTTTCCGAACCGGCATCGGGAACAAGGAACGAGATGGGCTTCACGATGTGCCCGAGCAGTTACAACCCAAAGGCGGGAAATTACTCGGTCACAGGAACCATGCGATCTGAATTCGATTTCGCGCGTGGCACTACAGCTAACTTTCCGGCAATCGAGCTCAGCGTTGTGCAGAACAAGACGACGATGAGTCCAATCAAGATGAAGAAGTCCGCCTTTGACCTCGGCATCTCCGGCACCGCGACGGCAGCAACAGTCACCAAAGGCAACGTGGGAGCTGGCGGAGAAATCCGGATCTCGATCAAGAAGCCCGGTTCCAAGAAGTGGGTATTGGGCAACACCACGTATACCAACTCTTTTGGTGAGTGGTCATCATCCTTGAGTCCTCAGAAGAAGGGCACCCAGATTCAGGTGACACTCGTTGAGTGTGGATGGTGCACCGACGCTTCTCGCACCGTCAAGACGAAGTAGTACTCGAAAACTAATTAGTCCTCAAAAACTAAGTAGCCCTTAACTGGCTAGTGCATTCAGTTCTGTGACTGCGGCGGCGTCGAGTTCAACCTCGGCTCCGCCGCAGTTTTCATTGAGGTGATCAAGGGAACCCGTGCCAGGGATCGGCAGCATGACCTGTGAATGCTGCAACAACCACGCGAGGGCAACCTGTGATGGGGTGCAACCCAGGCGTGTAGCGATCGCACCGAGTGGGCCATCGGTGGCAACGAGTTCACGATTACCGAGCGGGAACCACGGAATGA
>JBIISH010000257.1:0-3109 GCA_044341115.1 Candidatus Nanopelagicales bacterium | reverse complement strand
GTGAGCCCTTTTGCGTATTTGCGAGGAGCTGCGGCAGTTATGGCTGCTGATCTGGGCGCTGCGCCAAATTCGGGGCTGACAGTGCAACTGTGCGGCGATGCTCATCTTTTGAACCTCGGACTCTTTGCAGCTCCAGATCGGCGTCTTGTTTTCGACCTGAATGATTTTGATGAGACCAATCCCGGTCCATTTGAATGGGATGTTTTTCGGTTAGCAACAAGTTTTGAAGTAGCAGCGCGAACTGCCGGTCACAGCGCAACGTATACAGATCAACTGCCAAAAGCTGTAGCAGAGTCCTACCGACTCAGCATGGCCAAGTTCGCCGCTATGGCTGATCTAGATGTGTGGTACTTCCGAATCGATACCGAAATGCTCACTGAATGGGCGAAGCAAGCGGAGTCCAAGGCTGCCGCTAATGCAGTGCGAAGTACTGAGCAGGCAGCGATGGCCCGGAATCGCTGGTCTGCTGTGAAGAGTTTGACCACCGTCATCGATGGTGAACGCCGCTTTAAGGACAAGCCTCCGCTACTAGTTTCCCTTGATGCTGACTCCGGCTCGCGCTTGGCTGTGAACCAGATGTATGAAACGTACAAGGAATCGCTTCTCGTTGATCGGGAGGCGTTGCTATCCAGGTATCACTGGGTCGATGCAGGTCACAAAGTTGTAGGTGTGGGAAGCGTTGGTCTTCTTGCTTTTGTACTTTTGCTTCAAGGTCGTGATTCAGACGATCTTCTGGTGCTCCAGATCAAGGAGGCTGTCAGTAGTGTTCTTGAGCCATTTAGTGGAGCCTCTCGTTGGTCCACCCATGGTGAGCGGGTGATCGCCGGGCAGCGATTGATGCAAGCAAGCACGGATTCCTTTTTGGGTTGGGTGCAAGGCCCCAGAGGTCGGAGCTATTACGTCCGCCAACTTCGAGACATGAAGTGGGCACCTGATCCGCTCGATATGAATCAGGATCAGTACAACGCTTATGCACAACTCTGTGGTCGTGCATTGGCCCGTGCGCATGCCCGTTCAGGAGATCCCGTAGCAATATCTGCATACATGGGAAGCTCTGATCGTTTTGAGAGGGCGATTGCCCAGTTCTCCCACGAATATGCAACCCAAAACGATGATGACTATCAGAAGTTCAGAGCGGCGATCGATAGCGGCGACATCGCATCGGGTGATGAGAAAAACATGTCGACGAGGATTGGTCTGCGTCTAGATGATGATGGTGCGTCTACGGTGGTGGCATTTTCAGACTCGAAGACATCAACAACCTCGTAACCTGCTTCCGAACGCCCATTCCTCGCGAATTAGGGGGCGTCGATAGTTCTCATGGATGCGCGTAATTCCTAAAATGCGTTCATGACGAAGATTATGACTGCATCGGATGACCGACGGATTCAGATTCTTAACGCCTACGAGGCGAAGACGGACTTGTTGCTCTCAGCACTAGCTCTTGTCTATCTGGTGCTCTTCTCCGCGCAGGCGATCTTCTACTACCCGAACGATACGTGGTTTCAATGGGCCAATGTCTTTGGGAATATCTTGTGGGTCCTGTTCGCAGCAGATCTTCTCTTTCGTATCACGTTGTCCCCGCAACGAGTGCTCTTCATCAAGACCCACTATCTCGACGTCATCACCGTTGTGCTTCCGCAATTCCGGGCGCTGCGTGTGCTTCGCGCCTTCAACAGCGACGGCATCTTGTCCAAGGGTAAAGGGGCACTCACCAGCAAAGCATTGGCCAGTGCAGGTATGGCAACGGCGTTGGTCGTGTGGGTCGGCAGCCTGATGGTGCTCAGTGTTGAGCGTGGAGCTCAGGGCGCGGAGATCACCACGTTCGGTGACGCGGTCTGGTGGTCGTTCGAAACCATCACCACGGTGGGTTACGGAGACTTTGTACCCGTGACCTGGTCTGGACGCTTTTACGCCACCCTCATCATGCTCGTAGGCATTTCCGTTTTGGGTATTGTCTCAGCCGGTATGGCCGCGAGCTTGGTCAAGCGTGGAATTGGGGCTGGCGCACCTGCCTCTACACCTGCAACTGCAACCGATTCAACGCCAGCAGTCACAACCGATACCAACCAAGAAGTGCTCAAGGAACTTGCCGAGCTCAAGTCGATGGTGGCGGCGCTGCAGTCGCAGCTTGCGAAGCCTGGTGGCACCGCTCGCTAATGTACGAGGACAGTGGGGTATCCAACCCTGGGAGACCTCTCAGATATGGCGCAACTTGCCTGACTTCCGGTCGTTGAATTCCATGGGTTCCTACATCTTCTGGGGGTCATCAGCCCAATCGTCATCGTGCTTGGCTCGATCTTGATACTGATTCGCAACGGGTTCACGTTCACGGGATTGTTTTCGAAGATCATGAGCTGCAAGAAGAAAGTTGAGCAGTGAGTCTTGCAATGCCGTTGCGGATAAGACTGTTGCACCTCGTTACTCTTCACTCATGACGTGGAAATCCTGGCTAGCTCTTGCATTGGTTGCTGCACTGATCGGGTTAGGAGGCTTTGCCTTAGGTGCCCGATCGCAGAGCACTGACGCGTCCGAGAACAGCGAGGAAGCGAATTGGCTTTTCAGTCAGACGGCTGATGGTGGTTCCATTTCACCCAACGGCGATGACACGTGGACGTTGACCCTGACCGATGTTGATCCAGTTGTCTTGGGCTTTACCGATCGACCTTTGCGTGAGGCGCAGGCCGGCAGCGTTGAGAAACTGGTCGATTCGTGGCCTGAGCTGTTTGGTGATTCCAATCCGAACGGCGTTGTCGTTGCGCACAACCAAAGTGGTGCAACGAACTCCGCCGTCGTTGAATTGATGGAGCCAAAGCTGAATGGTTCGACGTTGACGTACACGGTTCGGGTCCTCACAAATGAGGGAGGTCCGGCTGAGGCTGGTGTGAACTACGACTTCGAGCAGGTGTCGGTTTTCATCGACGACGTCTCAGTTACAAGCTGGGCCTGCGAGAACCCGAATGGTGGTCTGGTGGATCCACCCGGTGTTCTCAATGCGCCGATTGCGCCAAACCTGTGGCGGAGCGATTGCGAGGTGAACGGCGGGTATCCCATACCGCAGAAAGGCTGAGTTGTAGGAGTGGTCAGGGAGAGAATCCAACCGTCGACC
>JBIISH010000021.1:0-12527 GCA_044341115.1 Candidatus Nanopelagicales bacterium | reverse complement strand
GCTTGGAAGGAAACCTGTGCCGGTGCACGGGTTATCACAACATCGTTAAGTCAGTGGCCTACGCGGCCGAGCTCATGGGGGGTGGAACCAAATGACCGAAGTTCTTGACACCGCGAATGCAATTGGTCGGCCGATCAAGCGGAAAGAAGATGCCCGCTTACTGCACGGCCAGACCAACTGGACCGACAACATTCAACTTCCCGGCACAGTCCACATGGCCATCCTGCGCAGCCCTGTTGCGCACGCCAACATCACCAAGCTCGATATTTCCGGCGCCTTGAAGCGACCCAATGTGGTCGCAGCCTTCGGTGCGGAAGAACTCGGTGACCTCAACGGTTCGGTCCCCTGCGTGTGGCCCGTCACCGACGACATCGTGATGCCGGACTTCCCAGCTCTCGCAAAAGGCAAGGTCCACCACATGGGTGACTGCGTCGCGGTGGTTCTTGCCACCGACGCCACGAGCGCAGTTGACGCACTCGAGGCAATTGATGTGGAGTACGACGTTCTCCCGGCCGTCATTGACATGGAAAAGGCAATCGCGCCCGGTGGCACGATCGTGCATGAAGACAAAGGCACCAACACCTGCTACGTCTACAACCTCGGCGGCGGCTACGACGAAGTCGCTGCGAAAGCAGACGTGATTGTCAAGCGTCGGTTCATCAATCAGCGACTCATCCCCGCCTTCATGGAGCCGCGATCGGTGGTTGCTGCACCCATGGGCATGAGCGATGAGATCACCGTGTGGTCCTCCACCCAGATTCCGCACATCCTGCGCGTACTACTCGCCCTGGTGACCGGTGTGCCGGAGAACAACCTGCGCATCATCGCTCCAGACGTGGGCGGCGGGTTCGGCGGCAAGCTGCAGATCTATCGCGAGGAAATTCTGGTCACTCAGCTGGCCCGCAAGCTCGGAAAGCCGGTTAAGTGGACTGAAACCCGCAGCGAAGACATGGTGGCAAGTCATCACGGTCGCGATCAGATTCAAGATATCGAAATCGCGGCCACCAAAGACGGCAAGATGTTGGGCCTGAAGGTCACACTTCTTGCTGACATGGGCGCATATTTGCAGGTGATCACCCCAGGCATCCCTCTGCTCGGCATGTTCATGTACCCGGGCATTTACAAAATGGATGCGTACGACTTTAAGTGCACTGGCGTCTTCACGAACAAGACTCCCACCGATGCTTACCGCGGTGCCGGTCGTCCCGAGTCCACATACGCCATCGAGCGGATTGTCGATGAGTTGGCGAACGAGCTCGGTATGGAGCCGATGGAACTGCGCCGCAAGAACTGGATCAAGCACGAGGAGTTTCCGTTCACAACAGTTGCCGGGCTCACCTACGACACCGGCAATTACGAGGCCGCAACAGCCAAAGCCCTCGATATGTTCGATTACGACGGGCTGCGGGCTGAGCAAAAGCAGCGTCGGGAATCGGGTGATCCGGTCCAACTTGGCATCGGCATTTCTACGTTCACCGAAATGTGTGGCCTTGCTCCTTCCCGGACACTCGGTGCGCTGAAATATGTGGCTGGTGGTTGGGAGCACTGCACCGTTCGACTTCTGCCTACGGGCAAAGTCGAAGTGGTGACGGGCACCTCACCGCACGGCCAGGGTCACGAGACTGCATGGAGTCAGATCGCGTCGAGCATCTTGGGTGTTCCGGTCGAAGATATCGAGGTGATTCACGGCGATACCGGCCGTGCGCCATATGGCATGGACACCTACGGTTCTCGTTCACTCGCTGTGGGCGGGCAAGCGATCAAGGCAGCCAGTGAGCGCTTGGTGGACAAGGCTCGGGTTATCGCCGCGCACCAACTTGAGTGCAGTCCCTCTGACCTTGAGTTTGTTGAGGGCGTGTTCTCAGTCAAAGGTGATGCGGAGAAATCCCAGCCGCTCGGTGCCGTTGCGTTCGAGGCATTCACCGCGCATAACCTGCCCGATGGAGTTGAGCCGACACTTTCCGCTGAGGCCACCATCGATCCGCAGGACTTTTCCTACCCGCACGGCACCCACCTTGCGGCGATGGAAGTTGATACGGAAACGGGCAAAGTGACATTGCGCAAATATGTGTGTGTCGACGACGTCGGCATCCAGGTCAACCCCATGATCGTGGAAGGCCAGGTGCACGGAGGTCTGGCTCAAGGAATCGCGCAGGCGATGTATGAGGGCGCTTCTTACGATGAGGATGGGCTCCTTCAGACGGCTAGCCTCGCTGATTACCTCATTCCCAGTGCGATGGATCTACCGTCGTTCAATACGGGATACACCGTCACTCCATCCACCACACACCCACTGGGCACCAAGGGCGTGGGTGAGGCCGGAGCCATCGCTTCAACACCCGCCATCATCAACGGCATTGTTGACGCGTTGCGCCCACTCGGGGTCAATGAGATGGCGATGCCCGCAAGCCCCATGACCGTATGGAAAACCATCCAGGCAGCAAAGGGAGGGGCGGCATGATTCCCGTCGCATTTGATTACACCCAGCCCAGCACCGTCGACGAGGCATTAGCCAGCCTTGCTGCAGGTGGTGAAGACGCGAAGATCATGGGCGGAGGCCAATCGCTGATGCCAGTGCTGCGCCTGCGCATGGCTGCACCTTCTGTAGTGGTGGACTGTAGCCGCATCGATGAAATGATCGGCATTTGTGAAGATGACACCCACGTGATCATCGGAGCAGCCACCACCCATCACGCAGTGATGAATGATCCGTTGGTGAAGAAGTACGTGCCGCTGTTAGCTGAAGTCACCTCGACCGTTGCCGATCCGGCAATTAGGCATAGGGGAACGTTGGGTGGCGCACTTGCCCATGCTGATCCCGCGGGTGATCAACCATCAGCTGCTCAGGCACTCAATGCGCAGTTCCTGATTGCTGGGCCCGGTGGTCGACGCACGGTTGATGCCAAGGACTTCTTTGTGGATTACTTCACCACCGCCGTGGGACCGGACGAGATCCTTGTCTCGGTCGCCTTCCCCAAGCAGGGTGATGGCTGGGGTTACCACTACGAGAAGTTCAGTCGCACTGCTCAGGCATGGGCGATGGTGGGAGTTGCCGCTGCCGTGCGCATGGAAGGCGGCAAGATCGCCGAGGCGCGGGTTGCATTGACCAACATGGCACCCACATCAGTCCGTGCAACGAGCACCGAAGCAGCGCTGGTCGGTGCATCCACCATGGCCGACATTGCTGCTGCGTCAGTCAATGCAGCCGATAGGACAAGCCCCACGACAGACATTCACGCGGATGCGGAGTACAGGTCACACTTGGCCCAGGTTCTGACCAAGCGTGCAGTTGGTAAGGCGGCAGGCCTCTCTTAAGCAGACTCAGGTGTGAGGCCGGTGCAATAGTCGCCGGCCTCACATTTTTGTGCCGATCACCCCGGCTAGTTACCGACGATATTCACAATCGGTAAGCGCAATGCACCTGGTGCCACTGAGGGCACAAGAGGAGATTCTGGTTGCGTAGGAGGAACTTGCACGTACACCTCACCCTGCGCAGGACGAGGGTCAGCCTTGCCTTTATTAGGCCACAAAGCCACCGCACGTTCGGCTTGAGCAGTGATTGTCAACGATGGATTCACTCCAAGGTTTGCGGTGATTGCAGAACCATCAAGTACGTGCATTCGCGGATAGCCGTAAACACGTTGGTACGGATCAATAACTCCGTGCTCGGCAGATTCCCCAATGACGCACCCACCGACAAAATGGGCCGTTAAAGCTGCGTCGATGTTTTCAAACACACTCGATCCGGCAACTCCACCAATCCGCTCAGCTATGCGCTTGACCACATCTTGGGCAACGGGCATGTAGGTCGGTGCTGGTGTGGACTCACTTTGATTTGTTGTCATGCGCCACCGGCCAAAGCGGCCGCGCTTGCCGGTTAACGTGAGTGAGTTATCGACGGGCTGCATCACCAGTGAAATGACCGAACGCTCGCTCCACCTGCGCACGTCGAGTAGGCGAAGAGTGGTGTCTTTTTGCTTAACCAATTCACCCGCCCAGGTGCGCCATCGCGGGATCCCCACGCGCGGCACGGTCAGTACAGACTGCAACAAGCCCATCGAGTTTGAGCCCTTGCCGTAACGCACCGGTTCTACATGCGTGTTTGGATCCGGGTACCAACTAGAAGTAATCGCAACACCTTGAGTGAAGTCGGTGTCGGATTTTGATGACACTGCGCCCAGAATTGATTCGGAGTTTGTGCGCGAGAGTCGGCCGAGCGTCTTGGAAAGCCGTGCCAGCCGCCCCTCATCGCGCATGCGAAGAAGAAGTTTTTGGGTATTGAACGCACCCGCTGCCACGATCACCTGATCAGCAGAGAAAGTGCGGACGTGCCGGTTCGACCACGTGCCTGTACGCACGGTCGAGACGATGAAACCGCCTTCGGCATCCTCATCAATCCCGATCGCGGTGGTCATCGGGATCACCCGAGCACCGGCCTTCTCGGCTAGTCCGAGGTAGTTCTTGGGCAGCGTGTTCTTTGCGTTATGCCGGCATCCGGTCATGCACTCACCGCACTCAATGCAACCGGTGCGCGCCGGGCCAACCCCACCAAAGTAAGGATCAGGGCTCTCCACTCCCCGACCTGCACCGAAATGCACGCCCACCGGGGTCATGGTGAAGGTCTCGCCCACCCCCATCTCGTCGGCGACTTGCTTCATCACCTGGTCACTGGGTGTCATGGTCGGGTTCGTTTCAACCCCGAGCATGCGACGAGCTTGGTCGTAGTACGGATCCAGTTCACTTTCCCAGTCTGTGATCTGGGCCCACTGCGGATCTTGAAAGAAGGCTGAACCTGGTTTGTAGAGGGTGTTCGCATAGACGAGGCTGCCCCCGCCCACTCCCGCGCCCGCGAGAACCGCAACGTCTTTGAGGAGGTGGATCCGCTGGATGCCATACATCTTCAACTTTGGCGCCCAAATAAAACGTCGGAGATCCCACGAAGTCTTAGGGAAATCTGCATCTTCGAATCGACGACCAGCTTCAAGAACCCCCACGCGGTAGCCCTTCTCCACCAACCGAAGGGCGGCAACGGATCCACCGAAACCAGAACCGATCACGAGCACATCGAAATCACGCAGCACTGGTGCTCCCATCCCCTACTTCAGGCCGACTTTTTTCATCCAACCGATCGCTTGAGCAAGCGTGTCACCCCAACGCTCATCCGACCAGCCGAATTGCGGACCAAATCCCAATGCACGCTGGGTAGCGATGGTCTGGGGCTCGGTGTATTTCCAGATTCCCTCATCACCGTGGCGCCGGCCAATACCGGATGCACCCATCCCGCCCATAGGGGCGCGCTTGCTTGCCCAGGCCGCCGCGTAGCCCTCATTGATGTTGACAGTTCCCGCCCGCAAGCGCCGAGCGATCTTCCGGCCGGTTGGGCCATCTTTGGTGACGATCGAGGCATTGAGACCGTACTCGGAATCGTTGGCTCGCCAGATCGCCTCTTCATCAGACTGCACCGGATACACCGCGACCACTGGTCCAAATGTCTCTTGCGCACACAGCGCCATCTCTTCGGTGACTTCGGTGAGGATCGTTGGTTCGAAGTAGCAGGGGCCAAACTCAGGGCGAGCTTTCCCGCCAGCTTCAACGCGCGCGCCCTGCGCCACTGCGTCGTCGACAAACTTCTGCACCCGCTCAAGATGACGGGTCGAGATCAGCGAACCCATATCTGCTCCCCAACCGAGACCTGGTTTCATGCGTAAAGCGTTTGTCCGCGCAACGAACTCAGCGAGGAACTCCGCGTAAATCTCGTGATGAACGTAAATTCTTTCCATTGCGATACATAACTGGCCCGAGTTAGCAAAGCTGGCCCGGACCGCAATCGAAGCGGCCTCCGCTGGGTTCGCATCTGCCCTGACGATCATCGCGTTCTTGCCGCCCAATTCCATTGAGGCACCGATGAGGCGCTCACCGCAACGGGCCGCGATTTGGCGCCCCACCGCAGTTGAGCCGGTAAACATCACGTAGTCCGCACGGTCAACCACAAGTGGCCCGACCTCAGGGCCATGCCCACTGACGAGTGCAAAGAGATCACGCGGCAGACCGGCCTGATACAAAAGTGAGGCGATCCAGAGCGCGGTGAGTGTGGTCTGCACATCGGGCTTGAGCACGATCGCATTACCTGCAATGAGGGCGGGGATCGCATCACCGGCGGCGAGTGAAATCGGATAGTTCCACGGTGAGATGACGCCAACCACGCCCTTGGGAGTGCGCACCTCTTCAATTCCCACTAACCCAGGAAGTGCACCCAGGTGCCGTTTTGTGCGGAGCAGTTTGCGCGCACCGCGCGCATAATGGCGAGCCGTGATGCACACGTCGAGGACTTCTTCGTTGGCATCGCGTCGGGCCTTACCCGTTTCTTGCTGCACAAGGTCTAAACCAGCGTTGCGATGCGCGAGCAAAAGATCGTGAAATTTCAGGATCACGTGTGTGCGAGCAGACAACGGCAGAGCGGCCCATTCACGTTGCGCGATTCGGGCGCGAGCAAAAGCTGCATCAACGTCTGCCTCCGTACTCGACGGGAGTGAGTACAAGAACTGCCCCGTGAACGGTGTGACAACCTCGATTGAAGGACCGGTGGCACTCAGGTGCCACAACAAATCCGCCGGTGCGGGAATCACGCAGTGACCACCATCTCCACCCGTTGGAATTCTTTGACATCGCTGTAACCGGTCGTGGCCATCGCTTTGCGCAGCGCACCCAAGATATTCACGGTGCCATCGGCACTTGATGAAGGTCCGCAGAGGATCTGCTCAATGCTGCCCACCTGATCAACGCGCGTGCGCATGCCGCGGGGCAACTCTTCGTGCCACGCTTCAGCGCCCCAGTGGGTGCCACCGCCGGGGGCATCGGTTGCCCGCGCCAACACTGTGCCGAGCATCGCAGCATCAGCGCCGCAAGCGAATGCTTTGACGATATCGCCGCTGGTGCCCATAGAGCCGTCGGCGATCACATGCACGTATCGACCGCCCGACTCATCGAGATAGTCACGACGTGCAGCGGCAACATCGGCCACAGCGCTGGCCATGGGTACCCGAACCCCGATCACATCAGCAGTGGTGTGTGATGCGCCGCCACCAAATCCGACCAGTACCCCGGCGGCGCCGGTGCGCATGAGGTGAAGGGCAGCCTGACGGGTTGCGCAGCCGCCAACGATCACTGGAACATCAAGATCGTGGATGAACTTCTTCAGGTTAAGCGCTTGATCATGCGAGGCAACGTGTTCTGCTGAAACCGTGGTACCGCGGATCACGATCATCTCGGCACCGGCCAGCGCTGCAACCGCAGCCAAAGCGGTTGTGCCTTGGGGTGACATCCCGACCACTGTCGTGATGTTCTGCTCCTTCAGTTGCTCGATGCGCAACCGCAGCAACCCGAGATCAATCTCGGCTGCCTGGTAGAGATGCTGCAAAAGTTTGGTGGCTTCGGCATCGTCGGCGCCAGCAATCTGAGCAAGTAGCGGCGTCGGATCCTCATAGCGGGTCCAGAGACCCTCAAGGTTCAGTGCGGCCGGGACTCCCAACCCACCCAGAGTTACCGCGGTGGAGGGCGAGACTACTGAGTCCATCGGCGCGGCAATCAGGGGCGTTGCAAAGGAGTATGCGTCGATGTTCCAGTCAAGGGAAACATCGGAAGCATCACGGGTGCGCCGACTCGGGGCAACCGCAACTTCATCGAAGGAGTATCCGCGGCGGGCAAGCTTCGACCCACCAATTGTCATATCAGGCATGTTTTAACGTCCTGTGTAGTTGGGGGCCTCGAGAACCATGTGCACATCGTGCGGGTGGCTCTCCCGAAGGCCGGCAGCGGTGATTCGAACGAACGTGCCTTTTGCGTGGAGTTCGGCAATGGTCTGTGCGCCGGCGTAACCCATGGCTGCCCGAAGACCTCCAACGAGTTGATGAGCAACAGCGCCCAGTGGCCCACGGTAAGCGACCATGCCCTCGATACCTTCCGGTACCAGTTTGTCGTCGCTCAATACGTCGTCTTGGAAGTAGCGATCCTTGCTGTAGGAGCGAGACATTCCGCGCGATTGCATAGCGCCGAGCGAACCCATGCCACGGTAGGACTTGAACTGCTTGCCGTTGACGAAGACCACATCGCCGGGTGCTTCTTCGCAACCTGCGAGCAGCGATCCAAGCATTACGGTGGATGCGCCAGCAACGAGTGCCTTGGCGATATCGCCCGAGTACTGCACTCCCCCATCGCCAATCACCGGCACGCCAACTGGAGCGCAAGCCAACGAGGCCTCGTAAATGGCGGAGATCTGCGGAACGCCTACCCCTGCAACAACTCGGGTGGTGCAGATGGATCCGGGACCAACACCCACCTTCACGCCATCCGCACCAGCATCAACGAGTGCTTGCGCACCAGCGCGCGTTGCCACGTTACCACCAATGACCTCGACGTGAGTATCGGTCTTGATCCGACGCACCATCTCCAAGACTGCGCGTGAATGTCCGTGGGCGGTGTCAACGGTGAGAAAGTCGACGCCGGCTTCAATCAATAGGCGAGCGCGCTTGTAGGAATCTTCACCAACCCCAACGGCTGCACCCACCACCAGACGACCAATTGCATCCTTGGTCGCGTGCGGGTACTTGCCTGACTTAACAAAGTCTTTGAGTGTGAACAAGCCTTTGAGTTGTCCATCAGCATCGATCAAGGGCAACTTCTCGACTTTGCGAGAGGCAAGCAGCGCAAGGGCCTCATCGGGTGCGATACCCACCGGCGCTGTCACCAAAGGCATCGTCGTCATTACTTCACGTACTGGGCGGGTCATGTCATCTTCAAACCGCATATCGCGGTTGGTGACAATGCCGACGAGAAATCCTTGCGCATCGACCACCGGCACGCCCGAGATGCGGTAGCGGCCACACAGCGCATCAACTTCGGCAAGCGAATCATCAGGTGAGCAGGTAACCGGATTGGTGACCATGCCAGCTTCAGAGCGCTTGACGAGATCGACCTGAGCCACCTGCTCTTCCACGGGCAGGTTGCGATGGAGTACGCCGACGCCACCTTGCCGGGCCATAGCGATTGCCATTCGAGATTCGGTGACGGTGTCCATGGCACTAGAGACCAGCGGCATTTTCACGGTAATTGTGCGGGTGATGTGTGCTGACGTGTCGACCTCACTGGGTACAACATCGGATTCACCTGGCAACAGCAGGACGTCGTCGAAGGTGAGGCCCAAATAGGCAAACTTCTCCGGCAGGTTCTCCTCGGGGAGTTCTCCCCTAAGTGCAGACATTCGGGCCTCCGGTGAGCGGGTCGTAGCGCCTCAGGCTACTCCCCTGCCTGTGAGCGCTTTCTACGTCATTCCCCCAGGGCTCGAGCGATGCGAGTTACCGTCTCCGTGAGGTCGCGTACCTGGACTATGCCCGGTGGGATCGGGCCAACCCAACCGGGTCCGCCTATGAAGACTGCCGGGGTGGGGCGAGATTTTGGCAAGCACGCCAACTCACCGGCGTGCGCAGAACCCGGGATCTGAGACCACAAGAAAATCGCTGCTGGGCCTGTTCGACGAGCAGCTTGAATCAGAGATTCAGACGGTAACCGCGAACCCAGCATGCGTACCGCAATCCGCCGCTCTGCCAATGCTGCTGCCGTGACCCACAGGGGAAGTGAATGAAATTCCTCGTCGGATCCAGCAAGAATCACAGCGCGCGCATTAATGGGTGCAGCAAGTGCACGCACTCGTGCAGAGAAAACACTTGTGACCGCTTCAGAGATGGTGTGCTCGACTTCAATGCCCTTGCCGGTGAGTTCCCAACGGCGGCCGATTCCGATTAATACTGGCAGCACCAGGTGATCCCACGTCCATACGACTCCCCGGCGCTCAAGGGTGTCTGTGATGATCGCCGAGCAACCGGCACCATCTAGCGCTTGTGCTGCGCGCGCGAGTCCACGAGTCGCAGCCGAACCGCCAGGCATCGCCACCACCTGACCACCGCCTGGCCGGGTTTGTGTCACTACCTCGGAGATGTCAGGCGTCACGATCGGAAAAAGCGTGGTGACCGGAGCCAGATCTGCCGGGTCTAGATCAAGTGCTCGCGCATCGCGCGCGGCATCAGCCGGAGGAACACCAGCAATAACGAGCTTGCGCATGTGCTCAAGTCGGGCAAGGTCCGTAGCGGTGTAGCGCCGGTGGGAACCGGCTTGGTGCTCAGAGGGCCCTAGGTCATATCGACGATCCCAGGTGCGCAGGGTGGCCGGTGCCACACCTAGTCGCCTCGCCACAGCCGCCACCGTGAGCCCCGGCTGCGGGCCGAAATCTTCGTTCAATGCGGTGACCACGGTCACATTGTCCGGCAGCTAGCCCTCCACCGCATCCGCAGTCGCTTTCGGCTCGGTGGTCCGATTATCGAACGTGGCGAACATTGTTCAGCCATGTCACTTGACCAACCTATGAAGCGGTTTGTATAGTGGTCTCACTTACAACGGAGGTTCACCATGGCAGACATCTCTCGGCTCCCCGGCACTGTTGCTGACATCTGGGACTGGCAGCTCGAAGGCCTGTGCCGCGGTGAGGACCCCGGCCTCTTTTTCCACCCCGAGGGTGAGCGCGGACCAGCTCGAGACGCCCGTGAAAACGCCGCCAAGGCGATCTGCGCCGGCTGCCCGGTCCTCAACGAGTGCGCATCCCACGCACTCGCCGTTCGTGAGCCCTACGGCGTGTGGGGCGGTCTTACTGAAGAGGACCGCGAGGCCGTCTATAACCGCAAGCGGTTGGCGTCTGCTTCCTAACTTCTAGAACGTTTCACCTCCATCGAAAAAGCACCGGCGATCCCGGTGCTTTTTCATTCCCCGAACCGGTTTGACCCGGGCCAATTCGCCATTCCGGCCTGCTTTTGATCGCCCCTTTGGTGATTTCGCCCGTTACCCGGGCGAAATTGCGAGGGGGGGTGGCGCAGAAAAAGTGGCGCAGAAAAATGGGAGGTACCCCGCTTTCGCGGAGTACCTCCCACAGAGATGTTTCAGTGCTGGTACAGATTGAGTGCGAACTAGTGCGAGTGCCCGTGGTGCCCGTGTCCGTGACCGGCGTCGGACTCTTGCTCGGCAGGCTTCTCCACCACGAGTGCTTCGGTGGTCAGCAGCAGTGAGGCGATGGATGCCGCATTCTGCAGAGCTGAGCGGGTGACCTTGACCGGGTCAATAACACCCTGTGCGATGAGGTCGCCGTACTCACCCGTTGCAGCGTTGAGGCCATGGCCCGCGGGGAGTTCTTCCACCTTGGACACAACCACATAACCGCGCTCGCCAGCATTCTCAGCGATCCAGCGCAGTGGTTCCGCCGTTGCTTTACGCACGATAGACACTCCAGCGGCCTGGTCACCTTCGAGATCCAGGTTGCCCTTGAGCACCTTGGCGGCCTGCACGAGTGCGGTGCCACCACCGGAGACGATGCCCTCTTCAATCGCGGCGCGCGTGGCCGAGACAGCGTCTTCGATGCGGTGCTTCTTTTCCTTGAGCTCAACCTCGGTGTGGCCACCGACCTTGATGACCACAACGCCGCCGGCGATCTTTGCGAGGCGCTCTTGCAACTTCTCGCGATCCCAGTCGGAGTCAGATGCTTCGATTTCGCGGCGGATCTGGGCAACACGATCGCTCACTGCTTGGGCGTCTCCGCCACCATCAACGATCGTGGTGTTGTCTTTGGTCACGACAACGCGGCGGGCCGAACCGAGAACCTCGAGGCCAACCTGATCGAGCTTGAGGCCAACCTCAGGTGAGACCACCTGGGCACCGGTCAAGATCGCGATGTCTTCGAGGATCGCCTTGCGCCGATCACCGAAGGCAGGAGCTTTCACGGCACACGAGGCGAAGGTGCCACGGATGCGGTTGACCACGAGGGTCGAAAGAGCTTCTCCGTCAACGTCTTCGGCGATGATCAAAAGCGGCTTTGCAGCCTCGACGACCTTCTCCAGCAACGGCAACAGTTCGCTGACCGAGGAGATCTTGCCCTGCACCAGAAGGATGCGTGCATCTTCGAGTACGGACTCCATACGGTCGGCGTCGGAGACAAAGTAGGGAGAGATGTAGCCCTTATCGAACTGCATACCCTCGGTGAATTCCATTTCCATGGCGGTGGTGCTCGACTCTTCGACCGAGATCACACCGTCTTTGCCCACCTTGTCGAATGCGTCGGCGATGAGTCCACCGATCACCGCATCCTGCGAGGAGATAGTGGCGACGTTGGCAATTTCTTCCTTGCCATTGACCGCGCGAGCCATGTTGCCGAGCTCTGCGATGACTGCAGCAACAGCCTTGTCGATCCCGCGCTTGACATCCATTGGGCCAGCACCGGCTGCGACGATCTTCAATCCTTCTTTGACCATCGCCTGGGCGAGAACGGTGGCGGTGGTGGTGCCATCGCCAGCTACGTCGTTGGTCTTGGTGGCAACTTCTTTCGCCAGCTGCGCGCCGAGGTTCTCGTAGGGATCCTCGAGCTCGATTTCGCGGGCGATGGTGACACCGTCGTTGGTGATCGTGGGGGCACCCCACTTCTTATCAATGACTAC
>JBIISH010000228.1:0-3531 GCA_044341115.1 Candidatus Nanopelagicales bacterium | reverse complement strand
TGGCAGTGAAGTCGTAGCCGCCGCCCTCTTCTGGAGTCCCGGTCGATGTCCCGGAAAGTGGAGAGGTTGCTGCGGGCTGCTGGGAAGGTGTCGGCGCGTTCATGGGAAAAGCGAGTCTACCGAGGCAGTGACCGGCAATGATGCACCCGTGGCGCACCCCAAAAACTTCGGTCCAGATACCTGGTTGGGCTCGTGGGAAGCAGATCTCTTCACCCTCAATAAGCACTCGATTCGCTGGCTCAGCCCGCTGCGCGGAGCTCTCATCTCGACCGTGGTCACTGTTGGGGGCCTGCACTTTGGCGGCGCGGCCGTAGGCGTTCCGCTCGGCGTCGGTGCCCTATTCGCCGCCGTTGCAGATGTGGATCAAGTTGCCTCCCGGAGACTGCGGACGATGTTGTGGGCCACCCTCTGGCTCACCGTGGCAACAGCATTGGGTGGAATTGGCTCATTGAGCCTGCCCATTCTCATGTTGATCGCCATTCCGGTCACCGCTGCGTGCGGCTACGCCGGGGTGTTGGGTGCGCGTGCAGTAATCGCCGGTGTCTTGACACTGGTTACCTTCAGCGCTTTCACATTCACTCCGATGTCTGCAGAAGGCATTGGTCAGGCGACCCTGTTGGTTGCAGCGGGTGCTCTCATCCAAACTGCTGGAACGGTAATTGCGATTGCTATTCGGGAGCCCAAAGCGCTACTCGCACAAGATTCCTCGCCACCTCTGCGCCCCCGACTCAACGGGCACACGGGTCTCCAGGACGACTTTGTGCGTCATGCCATTCGGTTGATCATCGCCATGGAAATCGCATTCTCATTGCAATACTTCTTCACCGACATCCACAGCGTGTGGATCCCCATCACCGTTGCCTGGGTCACAACTCCCGATCGCCACGGCACCGTCACCAAATCCGTTGGTCGCATCATTGGCACCTTGGTGGGTGTGGGGCTCGTTCTCCTTGCCGGCTGGCTCACCGACTACTCGGACGTGATGCTTGTTATCGCATTCACGCTCTCCGCATTCCTTGCACTCGTCATGCTTCGCGCCAATTACTCGATTGCAGTGGTTGGCGTGACGGGCTTCATGTTGACCATGTTCGCGATCGCCGGCGACAACCTCGAAGTTTTGGGAACTGATCGGATTCTCGACACCGTCATCGCAGCAATCATCGTGCTGACAGTGATCATGATCGTCCTGCGCGTGACCGCTCAGCGCGATCAGCAATAGACCCTCGTCTAGGCTAAGCCAACGTGACTCCTCGCGGCTGGTTCCTGTTGATCTCGCTCGGGATCATTTGGGGATTGCCTTACCTGTTCATCAAGATCGCCGTCGAGACTTTCTCACCTACCTCCCTCGTGTTTCTTCGTGTGTTTCTGGCCGCAGTAGTTCTCCTTCCGATCGTCCTCTACAAGAAGCAGTGGCGCACCCTGCGCGGTCACTGGCGTTGGGTCATCGTCTTTGCGCTCATCGAAATGGCCTTTTCGTGGACCGCGCTTAACTGGGCGGAGCAATCGGTCACCAGTTCCTTCGCAGCGCTCTTCATCGCAACAGTGCCGGCAGCAACTGCGATTCTCGCCCGACTACTCGGCATGGACGATCGACTCACCGGCACGAGACTCGTGGGCCTCGGGGTCGGCTTCCTCGGTGTGGGTCTTCTGGTGGGCCTGGATCTCACCGGTAGCAGCCTGCTGGCCATTGCAGCACTGGTCCTTACCGTCATTTGCTACTCACTTGGGCCGATCATCGTCGACCGCAAACTTTCCACGCCACCGAGTTTGGCCGTGATCGCTGCATCCATGGTCGTCAATTCAATTGTGTTTGCCCCACTCGCCTACTTCACCTGGCCCACGGGACCTATTCCGGCCGTCGCTTGGGGCTCCGTGCTCGTTCTTGGCATCGTGTGTTCGGCGATCGCGTTCATCTTCTTCTTCGCACTCATCGCAGAGGTCGGTCCATCGCGCGGGACGCTCATCACCTACATCAACCCCGTGGTCGCGGTGATCCTGGGCATCGTGGTGCTGAGCGAACCCATTACTCTTGGCCTGATCATTGGCTTCCCGCTGATCCTGCTCGGCTCCTGGTTGGCCACCCGTTCTGCACCAGCTCTGGAAAGTGAGCCGCACGCATGAAGTTGACCGATTTTGAAGCCTTGAGTTTTGACTGCTACGGCACCCTGATCGATTGGGAGGCCGGTATCGCCGCAGTGCTGCGGCCGTGGGCGCAATCACATCGCATCACCGTGACCGATGAGGAACTACTCACTGAGTACTCCACTTTCGAAGCCGAGGCTGAGGCCGCGCATCCCGAGGAGTTGTATCCGCAGATTCTTGCGCGCTCCATGCGGGCACTGGGTGCCCAGGTTGGTGCGCCTGTATCCGATGAGGAGGCTGCAATATTCGCATCCTCGGTGCCAGCATGGCCGGCCTTTCCTGACTCCACCGATGCACTTGAGCGCCTTGCTCGCAGGTACAAGCTCATCATCTTGTCCAATATTGACCGCGCATCTTTCGCCGGATCCAACGAGCGCCTCGGCGTTACGTTCACCAGCATTCTCACTGCTCAAGACATTGGCTCCTACAAGCCTTCGCCTCAAAATTTCGTGGCGCTCGAAGACGAAGTCACTCGCCTGGGCATCAGCGATGGCGGGCTGCTCCACGTTGCCCAAAGCCTCTTCCACGATCACGTGCCAGCCAAAGCTGCGGGCCTGCCTACGGTCTGGATCAATCGGCGCCAAGACAATCCCGGTTGGGGTGCCACACCTGCACCGCCAGCTGACGTCACTCCTGATTGGACCTTCACATCGATGGCAGCCTTTGCTGATGCGGTGGATGCGGCCTTCAACTAACCACCTCGTGCCGCAAGATTCCCTGAGAAGTCCTCAACGGTGAGATAGGTAGCCCCGAGGCCTCAGGTCATTTACGTCCAAATCGTCGGCCAATCCATCTGCCGGCTGATCTAAAGCCATTCGCTACCGAGCGAGCACCGCGCTTGACGCCACTCGCTACCGAACTAGCGCCGCGCTTAACCGCATTCCACAAACGTTTCCACCACGGCACCTTTCCAGCACCGGGGCTTGGCGTTGGACCTGGCGTTGGACCGGGGTTTGGAACGGGCCCAACCTGTGAGGCGACAGCTGGTGTGTGAACTGGCGCATCAGCTTTGGCGATGATTGTCGGGCCGGCCAACATGGCTCCGACCTTTTCTGTCCCTTTGTCAACTATTCCATCAGCACCGGCTTCGTAGGCCTCGCCCTTAATGTTGTCTACAACATTGTCCTGAAAACTCTCGGGTTTTTCAGCTTCCGGAACCGTATCTGGAACCGCCGGAGCATCATGCGCATCCGGAACCACATCTGGAACCGCCGGAGCATCATGCGCATCCGGAACCACATCTGGAACCGCCGGAGCATCATGCGCATCGGGAACCACATCTGGAACCGCCGGAGCATCATGCGCATCCGGAACCACATCTGGAACCTTCGGAGCATCATGCGCATCCGGAACCACATCTGGAACCGCCGGAGCATCATGCGCATCCGG
>JBIISH010000227.1:0-3533 GCA_044341115.1 Candidatus Nanopelagicales bacterium | reverse complement strand
GCTTCCTAGCCCACCGATCACTGCGCCAACGAATGCGATAAGGACGATAGATTCACCGCTCGACCAACTCACATTTGTGCGTGTGGCGAAGAAGAGCATCGATACGATCGCAGCAATCACGCCCGAGATGACGAACGCGGATGCTATGACTCGATTCGATTTGATTCCTACCAGTTTGGCCATCTCGACATCTTCCGTCGAGGCACGGAGCTGAATTCCGATGTTGGTCTTCTTTAGCAGAAGCGTGAGCGCCACCATTATCGAGATTGCTACGACGACGGTGATGATCGTTTGCCGCGAGATGTACAAATCTCCAATCACATACTGAACCGAGAGTTCCGAGAACTGCTCCAATGGTCGCGGATTCGAACCGAAGGCAACACGCGCTGCTTGCTGCAAAAACTGTGCCAACGCGAAGGACGTAATAAGCATCGTCATGGCCGTGGCCGCACGGACAGGGCGGAAAGCTAGGCGTTCCATCAGCAACGATGCAATGACCACGACCAAGATCGTGCCGAGGATGATTGCCCACCATGGCTGCTGTCGCAACAGGATGATGCTGAACCCGCCGATCATGACCAGTTGACCGTATGCGAAGTTCATCAGACCCATGACGCTGAAGACAAGGGCTAGACCGAGGGTCATCAATGCATACAGCGAACCGGTTCCAATTGCATCAATTACGTATTGGAGATACATCTCAGACCGTCCCGAAGTTGAGGTAGTCGGCCTCGATCTTGGCCACGTCTACTTGATCGCCGCCTTGCGCCTCGGTCGAAATGACACCGCCCGTCCTCATGACGTAGTAGCGATCTGACGCGACGATTGCTTGGGCGGCATTCTGTTCGATCAGAAGAATCGACACCCCTTGCTCGTTGAGCTCCTTCAGCAGGTCAAACACTTGCTGAACGATCAGTGGCGCAAGACCGAGAGACGGCTCGTCGAGCAGCAGCATCGACGGCGAGCTCATCAGCGCCCGGGCTATTGCGAGTTGCTGCTGCTCACCCCCCGATAGCAGCCCGGCCATTCGGCTCGAGTACTTGCCCAGCACGGGGAAGCGATCGATCATCGAGTCGAGATTCTTCATATTCGCAGAACGGTCACGACTGATCGTCGCCCCGACCACAAGGTTCTCGCGAACCGTGAGCCTCGTGAAGATGTGGCGGCCTTCGGGCACAACGGCAATGCCCATCCGCAAAATGTCACCAGAATCCATCTGAGTAATGTCGCGATCCTTGAACCAGATGCTTCCGCTGGTGGGCCGCACCACGCCAGCGATTGCCTTCACGGTTGAGCTCTTGCCCACACCGTTGTGCCCGATGAGGGAGACGAACTCTCCCTCATCGACGTGGATGCTGAGGCCCTTCACCGCAACCGCACGACCATAGGTAATGCTGATCTGGTCCAACTTGAGCAGGCTCATGAGCGCTCCTTGCCGAAGTACGCCTCGATAACGGCTGGATTCGTGCGGATTTCCTGCGGGGTTCCCACAGCGATCGTCTTGCCCGAATCCATGACATGGATCCACTCGCAGACACCGAAGATAACGGACATGTCATGCTCGACGAGAAGCACGCCACAGCCAAGTTCGCGACACAGATCAACAATGGTCGAGGAGAGTTCAGCTGTCTCATCCTCATCCAGACCTGCTGCGGGCTCGTCCAGCAGGAGCATGTCAGGTTTGGTCGCCACCGCGCGCGCTATTCCAGCCCTGCGCTCATCTCCCAGAGCGACATTGCCTGCGCTTTCCAGCGCCAGATGTTTGATATTGAGCAATTCCAAGATGCCGTAAGCGAAATCCCGCCCTTTCGCACCATTCAATCCCTGGTTCATGGCGCCGAGCTCGACGTTCTCGAGAACTGTCAGCGTCTTGAAAATTCGCGTGTCCTGGAAAGAACGCACCAGGCCATGCTGGGAGATTCTCGTGGGAGACCATCCGGTGATGTCCTTGTCGCCAAGGACAACCCTCCCCGCGGTCAGCGGCACGAAGCCGCTGACCGCGTTGAAGAGGGTTGACTTGCCGGCACCATTAGGCCCGATCAAACCCGTGATTCGACCCCGTTGAACTTCAAGGTCCACGTCGTCGACGGCTTTTACCCCGTCGAAGTGGACACTGAGCCCATGGGTCACGAGCTGATCAGATCGATCGCTTTCAACCATCAGGTACCGACACCTTCCTCTTGTTGCTGATTCGTTCCTGGTGAGCGTCGTCAGTCTTCCTAAATCAGGAGGACTGGGCCGCCTCGCAGGGATTACCTGGATCTACTGACGCGATCTTGTCCGGCGTGATCAAGGTAACGAACTTGCCCTTGCCATTCTGGTACTCCACAACGCGCTGCTGACGACCTGTCGTGTGGTGGCAGGTTTCTGACCAAGCGATCGGGCCGGTCAGGTAATCAGTCGGAGGCAGAGTCTCGAATGCCTTGATGATCGACGGACCATCAGTGGCACCCGCCTGCTCGACAGCGGCCTTCAGGGCCTTGCCGAGCTCGTAGGACAACACCGAGTAAGCCAGGTACGGATCAATACCGGTCTTGGCCTTGAATGCATCAGCGAAGACCTTCACCTGAGGATTGGGGTCGCCCTCACAGTACGCAGGCATGCATGCGAACGGCAGAGAGTAGAAATCGCTGATGTCTGGGATCGCGCCAGTGACGAGGGTTCCGTCAACAGCTGCACCCGGCATCATGATGGGGGTGTCAATACCCGCATCACGAATGGCCTTGATCATCGTCGTCGCGGCCGGAACCACCGACGGGATGATGATGACATCTGCATCCTTGGCCGCATCGCGAGCGCGGGTCACGTTTGCAGCAGGATCGAGCTGCTCATTGCCCGTGAATACGTCCTCGCCGATGACCTCGCCACCGAGCTCAGTGAAGCGTCCCTTGAAGTACGCACCGAGGGACTTGGTGTACTCCAGCACGTCGTCCTGAAGGACGTAAGCCTTCGTCCAGCCCTTGTCCTCGAATGCGAATTCGGCAGCAGCTGAACCCTTGAACGCGTTACCCGGCGACGGGCTTAGCGACATTGGACCAATGGTGACCAGGTCAGTGCCCTTGCGGTCACCCAGGCACAGCGAGAGTGCCGGGATGTTGTTGGCCTGAGCAACCGTCGCGGCAGGTGCAGCGAAGTCGAAGTCACACGTTGTGACAATGATGTTCGCGCCCGCAGCCACGGCCTCTTCGGCGATCTGTGTGGTGAGTGCCGGGTCAGACTTTGTGTCCGTCCACGTCACAGTCGCCTGTTGACCGGCGATGCCACCAGCAGCATTGATCTCGTCGATCGCCATTGTGAATGCCTCAGCGGGCTGGATATCGAAGGGCGAAATGATGCCGGTCTTGGCCGCAACGATGTGGATGTTGAGCGGCGCGACTTCTCCGCTTGCTTCCCCATCGACAACTTCCTCTTCGACAACTTCCTCAGCAGATGACTCCGCAGGTGCTGCGGTGTCCTCGGTCGATGCAGTATCGCCCGAGCTGCACGCAGCCAGCAGGAGAGTGGCCGCGGCCACAACTCCGATCCAACTCTTC
>JBIISH010000226.1:0-3539 GCA_044341115.1 Candidatus Nanopelagicales bacterium | reverse complement strand
CCAATGTTGCGGGAGCAACGGATGTTGAGGTGGTCAGTGGCGGTGAAACCCGGGCGGAGTCTGTTGCCCGGGCCCTGATTGCACTGCCCGACGATGTCGACGTCGTTCTCGTACACGACGCTGCTCGTCCGCTCATCCCCGTCGAGCTCGTAACAAATGTGGTGAATGCAGTTCGCGCTGGTAATCGCGCCGTGGTGCCAGGTCTCGCTGTGGTCGACACGATTAAAAGAGTCGACGCAGCTGGCATCGTGCAAGAGACAGTGCCACGCGCGGAGTTGCGAGCCATCCAGACGCCGCAAGGTTTTGACCGCGCCCTACTTCAAATGGCACATGCAGGTGTCGACCCGGATGCGCTCACCATCACCGACGATGCGGGTCTGGTCGAAGCCATGGGGATTGAAGTTCTGGTGATCCCCGGTCATGAAGATGCATTCAAGGTGACCACGCCTTCAGACATTGTGTTGGCGGAGGCAATCCTTGCCAGGCGAAGGGCAGCCGGTGCCGTCAACTAACGAGACATTTGTAGGCGTTGGCACGGATGTGCATGCCCTCGATCCTGGTCGCGATCTGTGGCTGGCCGGCTTGCACTGGCCAGGCGAAGTTGGATTGGCGGGGCACTCCGATGCAGATGTTGCCTCGCACGCCCTCTGCGATGCGCTGCTCTCGGCTGCTGGGCTTGGCGATTTGGGTGAAGTTTTCGGAACAGATGATCCGCAGTGGGCCGAAGCATCCGGGGTGTCACTTCTTCGCCACGTTGGCTCGCTGCTCACCGAGGGCGGTTGGGTCATCGTCAACGCATCTGTTCAGGTCATCGGGAATCGACCCAAAATCGGATCTCGCCGGCAAGAAGCGCAAGACCTCCTCTCGGCAGCACTTGCTGCGCCGGTGCGGGTCTCTGGAACCACCACAGATGGATTAGGACTTACCGGTCGAGGCGAGGGGATCGCCGCTATCGCGATCGCTTCTATTCGACGCCATTGATTTCGACAACAGATCAGGGAGAAACACCATGAAGAAGATCGCACTCGCTGCAGCCGCAGCGTTCACCATCACTGCAATTGCGGCGCCCGCTGCACAGGCCTACGACGCCGAGGCGTACTCCTATGCTGCCGGTCACATGCTGCAGCAAAAGGTGGTTCCCGACTCCATGGGACTTTCCGACACGATGAGCTTCAATGCAAGCACCGCTGGCGAGCTCTACGTCTGCCGCAAGGGCGACAAGGACGTCATGGTCACCGCCGGCGTCAATACCTTCAGCGCGAGCTATGACTCCAAGAAGGGTGTTGAAGGTGGGCTGAGCATCATTGTGAACCAGTACGCCACATCGACAAAGGCGATCAAATCCTTCGGGCAGTTGAAGAAGGCGCTGAATACATGCGCAGGACCTACGGGTGACACCCAGACGTACGACGACGGCACCACGGACACCTGGGCTCGGCTCACCACCACAGGCGCAGTTCCCGCGGTGACGATCACGGGCGTTCCGTCCTTGTTCCTCAACGTCAACTACACCGACGTTGCTTCCGGGCCTGATGCTTCGGATTTCTCATCAGACACGTACTACGTCTACACGCTGGTCGACGATGTCATCATCACGACGTACTACTACACGGGCTCTGAGCTAAACCTGCCCACCAAGAAGCGCAAGGCAGTTAATCAAGTCGCTTTCGATGCAGTCACAGCGTGGCTGGGCTAGGAGAAATGAACATGGTTGCGATTCCCGATTCAGTGAAGCCGTGGCTTGACTCGCCTGAGTTCGCCACGATCGCTACGTTGCTGCCCGATGGGCGCCCCCACCTCTCAGTGGTGTGGGTTGCCCGCGACGGGGACGATCTGCTCGTCTCCACGGTCAAGGGCCGGCGCAAGCACCTGAACCTGCTGGCCGACCCTCGAGCCACGGTGTTAGTCAGTCCGAAGGACAACCCCTACTCCTATGTCGAGGTGCGCGGTACCGCCACCATGACCGAGGAGGGTGGGCGCGAGCTGATCGACCGGCTCTGCAATGAATACACCGGTGCGGATCGCTACACCATGGACGATGGCACCGAAAACGTTCGCGTCGTTGTCCGCATCACACCCGACAAAGTGGTCACGCTCCAGCGATAAAGCTGCCCGTGAGGCTGGCGGGTACTGTTCACCCGTGACTGTGCGCGTTTACGACACCTCAACCCGGACCACGAGAGAGTTTGAACCTCTCGTGCCCGGGCGGGTTGGCATCTACCTATGTGGCGCCACGGTGCAAGCGCCTCCACATGTGGGTCATATTCGCAGCGGTGTCGCCTTTGACGTGATTCGTCGTTGGTTCGAGGCAACTGGCCTCAACGTTACGTTCGTGCGAAACGTGACCGATATCGACGACAAAATCCTGCACAACGCCGGCCACGATGATGTGCCCTACTGGGTCGTCGCGATGAAGAATGAGCGGGCTTTCAACCGCGCCTATGACATCCTCGGCTGCCTGCCGCCCACCTATGAACCTCGGGCAACCGGACACATCCCTGAAATGATCGAGATGATGCAGCGCATCATCGAGCAGGGTCACGGTTACGCGGCCGGCGGCGATGTCTATTTCGATGTGCGCTCTCAAGAGGGCTACGGGTCCCTTTCGGGTCAGAAGATTGACGACATGCTGGCGGCCTCCGATGCCGAAGCGCTTGCGAAACGCGATCCGCGCGATTTCGCGATGTGGAAAGCAGCCAAGGTCGACGAGCCACACTGGAACACTCCGTGGGGTCCTGGCCGCCCGGGTTGGCACATCGAATGCTCCGCGATGGCGCACAAGTACCTCGGTGCCGAGTTTGATATCCACGGTGGTGGCCTTGATTTAGTTTTCCCGCATCACGAAAACGAAATCGCGCAGTCCAAGGCCGCGGGAGATCCCTTTGCGCGGTACTGGTTGCACAATGCGTGGGTCACCACTGCCGGAGAGAAGATGAGCAAGTCGCTCGGAAATTCACTCCTAGTGGAAGAGGTTGTGACGAGAGTCCGACCGATCGAACTTCGCTATTACCTCGCTGGTTCGCATTACCGCTCAATGCTCGAGTTCTCTGATGATGCGGTCATCGATGCCGGTCAGGGATTCCGGCGCATTGAAGGATTTATCGAACGTGCGATGGAGACACTCGGTGTGAGTGAAGTTGTCCCAGCGCTTTCCTCCTGCCCACAAGCTTTTGTTGATGCGATGGACGACGACTTCTCGGTGCCCCAAGCACTCGCAGTGATCCACGAAACAGTGCGTGCGGGCAACGCGGCGTTGGCCGATGCGGATAACGCAAACGTTCAATCTTCTCTGGCCGCAACAGTTTCGATGCTCGACGTTCTGGGAATCAACCCGTTGGCTGCGCCGTGGTCGACCGCGGCAAGCACTCAGGATCAGCGCGGAGTAATTGACTCGCTGGTTCAGGTGGTTCTCGACCAGCGAACCGATGCACGAGCCCGAAAAGATTTTGCAGCGGCTGACGCAATCCGCGATGGTCTGCAGTCGATCGGCATCTCGATCGAGGACACCCCCGCCGGTGTCCGATGGAGTCTGGAGAATC
>JBIISH010000225.1:0-3567 GCA_044341115.1 Candidatus Nanopelagicales bacterium | reverse complement strand
GCAGTGAGTGGGGTGAGGGCCCGCTTGCGCGCGATCGCAAGGAAACCGCTGCCGTCGGGACTGACCGATGAAGGGTCTGCCATGGAGAGTTGATCGGTTTCATCTTCCACTGCGAGGTCAGATTCCAGGTGGCTATCTGGATCAGGGCCGGGGAGCAGCCAGCGCGCGGTGAGCAGCACTGTTCCCACGGTGAATATCGCGGTAATGATGAGAGTGAGTGCGAGCGATGCACCGATGATTGCGCTACCTGCGCCGATGAGCCCACCGGTCACTGCGCCCAGTGCCCAGTAGCCATGGAAAGCATTGATGATTGAGCGCTTGTACAGTTTGTGCACGCGCAATGAGTGCGCATTCATCGCGGCGTCCATCACCGCATCCATTCCACCGATCCACAGCAGCACAGCCGCGAAGGCCCACACCCCGGGCACAAAAGCGAGTAGGGGAGTCATGGGTGCGAAGAGAAGCAGTGTGATCACTGACACGCGTGCGCTGCCCCATTTTCCGGCCGCCCAGCCAGCCCACGGGCCCATGATGAGTCCGCCAGCAGCTCCGGCCGCCAGCGCTAATCCCACCTCCAGATCGCTGATCGCGAGGTCGGATTGAATATCGGCGAGCCGTGGCACCCAGACAGCGAGTGAGAGACCATTGGCGATGAAGAGTGCCGAGACCGCGATGCGAGCATGGTGGGCAGCGTCCTTGGTCACACGTGGACCTTATGTGGTGGCCTACTAGCTAGCATCGCGCCGATGGGAGAGGTGAGGGGCATATATGTCTGAACTGATCCCTTGCGTAGGTGGCGTCGTCATCAATCCCGCTGGATTTCTCCTGGTGGTACAGCGCAAAAATGAGCCAGCACGCGGATTGTGGTCATTGCCTGGCGGTCGAGTTGAACCGGGCGAAACAGCTGCTGCCGCTGCGGTGCGCGAGGTCGCTGAAGAGACCGGGATCGTTGCGCAAGTTTTGAGGGAAGTGGGCACCGTGCAGCGCACAGCACCAAGCGGTGGCATTTATGACATTCGAGATTTTTTAATGGTCGACGATTCTGAAAAGCAGCCACTTGCAGCCGATGACGCCCTCGATGCTCGTTATGTGACCCCCGCGCAACTGCGTGATCTGCCTACCAGCCCCGGTCTCATTGAGGCATTGACGGAGTGGGGAATCATGACTTCTGGTGCGGATACGTTTCACCCGTGATGCCCACCACAATGGATACATGACCAGGGTGCTTGCCGTCGCAAATCAGAAGGGCGGCGTTGCTAAGACGACCACGGTCGTGAACTTGGCTGCCGCGCTGGCAGAACTAGGCAGCTCGGTACTTGTGGTTGACCTGGATGCGCAAGCCTGCGCTACGTTCAGCCTTGGCATAGATCCTGAGGATCTGGCAACGGGCGTGATGGATGTTTTTCGGGGGACCTCTGCGGCTGGCCTGATTCAGCACACAGCCGATGGCGTCGACCTCCTGCCTGCCAAACTCGATCTGGCTGGAGCCGATCAACTTCTGGCCACGAAAGCCGGCCGTGAATTTGTTCTGCGTGATGCGCTAAAGCAGTTCGCTGACACGTACGACTGGATCATCTTGGATTGTTCGCCATCGTTGGGCATCATCACCATTAATGCACTCGCCGCTGCTGATGAGGTGATCATCCCGCTGCAATGCGAGACCTTGTCGCATCGCGGTGTGGGTCAGCTAATGGAGACCATTTCAGACGTGCAGCGACTGGTGAATCCACAACTGCGCGTGAGCGGGATTTTGCCAACACTCTTCGATGGCCGCACAGCGCATGCGCGAGCAGTTCTTGCTGACCTTGGTCCGCGGTATGGCTTTGAGGTTCTTGCGCCCATCTCGCGGTCCATCAGATTTGCTGAAGCTCCAGCTGCCGGACGCAGCATTCTGGCAACTGCCCCGGGATCAAAAGGTGCTCAAGAATATCGAGCCCTTGCAGCACACTTGAATCTGTAGCACGAACTAGCGCACCGACTTACGGCTTTGCCTGCAGTTCACCGCTCTTGGTGCGGCGTCGGGCCCGATTTCGTTTGGCCTTGTCGATGGCCTCGCCTGCAGGCTGATCGGACTTCGCAGCCTTGGGCTTGTCCGTCTTGGGCTTGTCCGTCTTGGGCCGGTCCGACTTCGGCTTATCCGAACGTGCGGGACGATCACTCGAGGCCGGCTTGCGCTTGGCGGACTTCAGTTCGATGTCCTCAACGGATTCAGAGTCGATCCCGGTGCGGGTTTGCTGCGCCTTGGGCAACCGACCGGTTACACCGCGAGGGATATTCAGGCCAGTGAAAACGTGATCGCTCGATGAGTACGTCTCGATTGGATCTTTGAAGGGGAGCTTCAATGCGCGATCGATCATCTGCCAGCGGGCGATGTCTTCCCAGTCGACGAGCGTTACGGCAACGCCGGAGTTACCCGCACGGCCGGTGCGGCCTACGCGGTGCAGGTAAGTCTTCTCATCATCTGGGCACTCGTAGTTGATGACGTGCGTGACGTTGTCGACGTCGATGCCGCGCGCGGCAACATCGGTAGCGACGAGCACGTCGACCTTGCCGTTGCGGAATGCGCGAAGGGCCTGTTCGCGAGCGCCCTGTCCGAGATCGCCGTGAACAGCACCGACTGCGAACCCGCGCTCGGTGAGATCATCCATGATCTTTTGCGCTTTGCGTTTGGTGCGGGTGAAGATCATCACGAGCTGGCGACCCTCGGCTTGCAGGATGCGGGCAACGAGTTCAATTTTGTCCATGGGGTGGGCGCGCCACACATGCTGTTCGATCGCATCGACGGTTGCGCTCTCATCGTTCGGATCGGCAGCGCGAATGTGCGTTGGCTGCGTCATGTAACGGCGGGCGAGATTGACGATCTGACCCGGCATGGTTGCGGAGAACAGCATCGTCTGGCGGGCTGCCGGCAGCAGCGCAACGATCCGCTCAACGTCTGGCAAAAAGCCCATGTCGAGCATTTCGTCGGCCTCATCGAGAACCAGCACCCGAACGTATGAAAGATCTAGATCGCGACGCTGCGCGAGGTCGATGATGCGGCCAGGTGTTCCGACGATCACGTCAACGCCACTCCTGAGGGCGTCGATCTGTGGTTCGTATGCGCGACCACCGTAAATCGAGAGGACCCGGATGCCTTTGAGTTTTCCGGCGCCTTCGAGGTCGGTGCTCACCTGTAGGGCGAGTTCGCGAGTGGGGCAGACAACCAGTGCCTGCGGACGGCCCTGCGCTTCTGCAGCAAGAGCTGCATAGGCATCATCGCTGGGCGCAGTGATGCGCTGCAGCAAAGGAATACCGAAACCCAGGGTTTTGCCAGTGCCTGTCTTCGCCTGACCGATGATGTCGCGGCCTTCGAGCGCCATTGACATGCACATTTCCTGAATCGGGAATGCGCGTTCGATGCCCTGCTGGGCAAGTGCCTGGGCGATTAAGGGATGTGCGCCAAGTTCGGCGAAGGTTGGGGCGATGAGTGTTTCAGGTGCAACTTCAGGTGCGTCGGTGCTTGTCAGGGGGAACTCCAGTTCGAGGGGACCGCGCTCTGCGCTATCCACGAGGGGGGTGATCATCCGG
>JBIISH010000020.1:0-12702 GCA_044341115.1 Candidatus Nanopelagicales bacterium | reverse complement strand
GGATGTCACGCGGATCGGTCATCGTCCAGTTCTCGGTGAGCACACTGACCATGCGTGGTGACGTCATTGGTGTCCTTTCAACGAATGCAACCGGGCCAAATCACCAAAACAAAGCCAATTACGACGCCACTTTGGCGAATTGACCCGGGAAACGGGCGAAATCGCCAAGGGGGGCGGGCGGGGTGGCTAGCGGGGTGGCTAGTAGTCGAGCAGGTACTCGTCGATCTCCCACTGCGTGACCTCGCGAGTAGCGGGGTCGGCAACCTCGGCGTTGTACCGCTCGATCTCATCGCGCTTGAGCGTCTCAAACGCGGCGACGAACGGCTCTCCGATGATGTCGGCCAAGAACGTATCGGCCTTGAGCGCATCAAGTGCCGATCCGAGATCCATCGGGATGGCCGGACGGGACTCGTCGGTGTAGGACCAACCACCTGACACAGGGGGGCACTCCAACTGCCGGCGCAAACCATCAAGGGCCGCAGCAAGAATCACCGCGATCACCACATAAGGATTGGCGGCACCGTCGCCAATGCGCACCTCAAGGCGAGCACCAGCGCCGCGCTCTGGCGGAATGCGCACGAACGTGGTGCGGTTGTCATAGCCCCAGTTGGAGCGGTAAGGCGCCATGGTGTCAGGGCCGAGCCGCTTGAACGCGTTGATCGTCGGATTGCACACGGCCACCAGCGCTGGTGCGTGTTCTAGAATGCCCGCCATCATGCGCATGGAAATCAAAGAGAGATCTCCGTTGGCTTCGTCCATCATGTGATTGCCCTCAACATCGACAACAGAGAGATGCAGGTGGAACCCGCTACCGCCCTCATCACTCCATGGCTTGCCCAAGAAAGTACCAAGCACTCCACGCTGCGCAAGAACATCTTTCACGGCAGTTTTCAGAAGGAATGTGCGATCGGCCGCATCGAGGGCCTCGCTATGCCACAGATTGATCTCATATTGCGACGGGCAGAACTCGTGGTTGCCGGCGAACGCACCAATGTTGAGTTGATCGACCATGCGCAGCAGATGCAAGAAGTGTCCGTCGGGATCAACACCCGATCCGGTCTGGTACACCCGGCCGGTCTTGTTCAAGATGCGCTGCCACTTTCCATCAACCTCATGAGCCATGTAGAACTCGAGTTCTGGCCCAACGATCGGAATGAGGCCGAGCAGTGTGTATTCAGCAATCACCCGGCGCAGGAGTGTGCGCGGGGAAATCATGTTGGGTGTGCCATCGGGCTCGTCGATATCAGCGATACCGAATGCCACACCTGGCTGCCACGGAATCGGGCGAATAGTTGACGCGTCTAGCCGAGAGACCATGTCAGAAAGTCCATCTTGCAGACTGCCGTGACCGTCGAGTACGTCACCGCGTGTGGTGGTGGTCCAGGTCGCCTGACAAAAAGCTGGGCCATGCCCGGCAGCACGCTCAAGTTGGGAGACGGTCACGTCCTTGGACCGCGTCATTCCCAGCACGTCAGTCCAGACAAGGCGGAGAATGTCGATGTTCTGGTTTTCCAAGTCCCGGCGGATATCGGCCAGATCCTGCTGCATGTCATCCCCTCCACTCATCGCCCACAGTCGGTCGATCTGTGGTCGTTACGCTGGCAATCTACAAAGATCGTTCGGGCACCAACGATTTAGTGGATACTAGTCAGGTCAGTGGCCCATGAGGAGAGTAATGCGAATTCTGATCATCGAGCACGATCACCTCAGCCCCCCCGGGCACGTGGCCGAGCGGTTTGTTGACCGGGGCTACGACGTCATCGAGCACCTCGTGGTGCCGGGTGATCGCTACTACTCCCCCGATGTGACGACCGAGTTCCCCGACCCCCTCGCCTTCGACGCGATCGTGCCCATGGGTTCGCCTTGGGGAGCCTGGGAGGACGAGCGCATCGGCACCTGGCTGCACCCCGAGATGGACTTGCTGCGTACCGCTGATGCGGCAGGCATCCCGGTCCTTGGGATTTGCTTTGGCGGTCAGTTGCTGGCCCGGGCCCATGGCGGTTCCGTTTCGCGTGCACCCGTTCCCGAAATCGGTTGGACGTCGATCATGACCGACGAGCCTGGAATTGTTTCTGCCGGCCCGTGGTTCTCTTTCCACTACGACCGCTGGACATTGCCGCCGGGAGCAGATGAGATCGCCCGCACCACCCGTGCCTCGCAAGCATTCATCCTGCGCAAGAACCTCGCGGTGCAGTTTCACCCCGAAATCACCTACAGCGGACTGCAGGGTTGGATGACCCAGGATGGTCGCGATCTTGTGACCACAGACGGCCAGGATCCCGACATCATGCTTGCGCAAACGCGCGTCGAAGAAGCGGCCGGGCGGCAGCGAGCTTTTGAACTGGTCGACGCGTTTCTCGACAACGTTGCTCGTTAGCGAGAATGTTATTCGTTAGCTAGAGCGTGGAACCACCTTCACGGGGAACCGCTTGATCCCGTGCACAAAGTTCGAGCGCAGGTAGTCGATTTCACCGTTGCGCACAAAGTCGACATCACGTGCGAGCAGATCCTCGAACATGATGCGGATCTCGAGTCGCGCGAGTGAGTTGCCCAAGCACATGTGCGGGCCACCGCGGCCGAATGACATGTGCTCGTTGGGCCTGCGCTCAACATCAAAGCGATACGGATCGTCGAAGATCTGCGGGTCACGATTTCCCGAAGCAAACCACACCACAACTTTGTCTCCGGCTTTGATCGCCTTGCCACCAAGTTCGGTATCGCGGGTTGCGGTGCGTCGGAAGTGGTACACGGGGCTGGCAAATCGCAGGAACTCTTCTACTGCCCACTCAATTTTGCTCGGGTCCTTGCGAAGAATCTCAACCTGCTCTGGGTTGTTCATCAGGTGATGCATCGTGTGCGAGATCGTATGGCGCGTGGTCTCGTTGCCTGCTACTACGAGCAGCAAGAAGTAGTTGCGGAAGTCACGATCGTCAACGGGGATTCCGTCAATGGGAGTGCCGTTCACCAAACGAGACACCAAGTCGGTGCCAGTTCCTCCGCGGCGCTCGTTCGCAAGTCTAAAGCCGTATTCGAACACCTCAAGGGCAGCCGGTGATCGGAACGGTAGGTCACGGTACTTCTCACTCTCCGGATCAGTTGCGAGCACGTCGGCGGACTCCGGATCGGTGTTGCCCACCATCCGGTTGCCCCATTCGATCAACTGATCCGTGTCTTCTTCTGGCACATCGAACAAACGTGCCAGTACGCGAATAGGGAAATCGGCGGCGACTTCATCAACAAAATCAAACTCGCCCTTTGCAATGGCCAGGTCGAGACTGTTAGCTGTCACTCCGCGCAAGAAAGACTCATAGACGGCAAGTGCCCGAGGCGAAAACTCTGCCTGCAGCAACTTGCGTAGTGCGCGGTGCCGTGACCCGTCGCGCTCGAGCATGGATTTGCGGATCTCAATCTGGCTCGCATCGAGTTCTTCCAAGTTGACGGCGCCGACCTCGCTGGAGAAGGTCTCTGTGTCGCGCAACACCTCGACGATCTCGTGGTACCGGGTCACCGCCCAGAATCCTGCGTTGGGAGCCTCCTCTTCAGTCCAAGTGACCGGATCATGTTCGCGCAGTTGGTCGAACACCCCCCACGGCGCACCGTGCGCAAAAAGGTCAAGCTCGGCAAGCGACAGGCTGGTGGTGGTGCTCATGGGTCCTCCGGAAGGGCGGTGGTTCAGCTAAAAATCGTTAGGGTCCAAACTATCTCGTATCCCGGGCCGTCGCACACTAGTTTGTAAGATTGCTGACAAAATTGGGTCTCGACGTGATTTAGTGCAGCCTTACCTCACTACGAGAGTTCCTTGAAGGGGAAAAATGGCTGGGCCACACACGCTCACCGAGACCGAGCTCATGGTGCAGTCAAAAATCGGTGACCTCCAGCTCGACTTTGAGGCTATGGCTGTCTGCTCGAACCTGTTTCGGGCGGCGAATGCCGTCCGAAACCATCTCGAGGGCACGGTTCTCCAGCCGCATGACCTGACCTGGACCGCATTCGTGGTGCTGTGGGTGACCTGGATCTGGGAGCCCATCGAGACACGGCAGATCGCCGAAGAGGGCGGCTTTTCCAAAGCGACTCTTTCTGGCGTATTGAGCACTTTGGAAAAGCGCGACTTGGTTTCTCGGGAGCGATCAGAAACCGATGGCCGACTTGTCCTTGTTCGGCTGACCCCTGCAGGGCGCAAACTGATGAAGAAGCTGTTCCCCCTGTTTAACGAGCAAGAACGCGCAGTTGTCAACGAAATCGCGAAGAAAGATCGCGGTCTGGCTGCCGATGTGCTCCGAACCATGTGCATCACCGCAGCGCAATCTGCTTGACTCATCCTCGTGACTACATCAATCGAAGAGTTCACCACAAGCATCTCGGTTGCGGATTTAGAGAACGATCCGTATCCCATTTATGCGCGGTTGCGACGGGAAGCGCCGGCGGCATGGATTCCTTCGGTCAATATGTGGCTCGTCACCCGCGCCAGCGACGTGGAAATTGTTGCGGCCCGACCTGAGATCTACAGCGCACATGTTGATGGCTCACCACTAGATTTATCTTTTGGTGGCCCAAATATTTTGACCCTTGACGGCGAGGCGCACCTCGACCAACGAAAGAGTTTGGATCGCAAATACCGACCGCGTGAGGTTTCTACCTACATCGACGATTTGGTTCGACCCATCGCGCAGGAGTATCTAGATCGTGTTCTAGCAGCGCCGAATCGCAAAGCCGAACTCGTGGCCGAATATTTGGAACCGATTTCTGTACTCAGCCTTGGCGCCGTGCTTGGGCTCGGGCACCTCTCTGCCGAGCGACTGCAGCACTGGTTTCATGGACTCGCGATGGGTGCTACCAATTTTGAGCGCGACCCTGCAAAGCAGGCGATCAACGATGAAATTGCCGCTGAGATCGATGCAGAATTGCGCCCACTGATGGAGCACCTCCGGTTCAACCCGGACGGTTCTACGCTGGCGCACATGCTCGTCACCGGGCGCCCTGAAGGTAGCCCGCGCACCATTGAGGAGGTGCTGCCGTCCTTCAAGGTGATCATCCTGGGTGGAATGCAGGAGCCCGGTCACGGTGCGGCGTCATGCTTGTTCGGGTTGCTCTCTGATCCTTCGCAACTCGATCTTGTACGTACCGAACCGGAACGCTGGGACGACGCCGTACATGAGGGCTTGCGCTGGGTGGCACCCATCGGCACCCAGGTTCGCCAGGCCACCACAGATGTGGAGATCGCTGGCATCGCCATTCCTGCAGGCCAGCCAGTGGCCGCCGTCATCGCTAGCGCCTGTCGGGATGAGGAACTTTGGGCTGATCCCAATCGGTTCGACATCACGCGAGAGCGACGGGCAAACGCTGCTTTTGGCTTTGGGCCGCATTTCTGTGCCGGTCACGCCTTCGCTCGAGACCAGGAGCGGATCGCTCTCCAGATGCTCGTTGACGCCATGCCAGATCTGGCTTTGGACCCGCAGTTCGAGGTAACCATGCGCGGCTGGGAGTTCCGGGCGCCCACGGAACTGCATGTCACCTGGTAAACCAGGCACTGCAACCTGCCACAGTTGGGCAATACCCCTGACGTACGGCACAATATCCATTAGGGTCCGAACGATCGACCCGTTCCCGATACCTGCGAGGTTGCCCAGATGAGCCAGATCTCCATCGCAGGCACGTCCGTCGACACCCGGCACTGGATCGGCGGGGAGCGCATTGCCTCGGCAGCAACCTTCGAGGACATCTCCCCGGTTGATGGTGTGCTCCTTGGTCATATCTCGCGAGGCGGACGGGCCGAAGCCGATGCTGCAGTAGCCGCTGCCAAGGCAGCATTCCCTGCGTGGTCCACGTTGAGCCCTGCCGAACGTGGCGTGATCTTGCACAAAGTCGCCGACAACATCGAGGCGCACATCGAAGAACTCGCAAATATCGAAACACTCGACAACGGATCGTTGCTGCGCTCACACCTGCGCGGTGTGATGCCTCGCGTGGTCATGAACATTCGCTACTTCGCTGACTTCGCCATCGAAAAACTCAACCATCCAGTTTTCGACACCCGCGGCCATGAGAACCACATCTCATGGGACCCCTCAGGCGTGACCGTCATCATCACGCCGTGGAATGCACCGCTCATGCTCGCCACGTGGCGCATCGGACCAGCATTGGCATCTGGTGACACGGTCGTGCTGAAACCACCAGAGTGGGCTCCGCTGACCGCCTCCTACTTTGCCCAGTTGGCGCACAAGGCCGGATTACCGGCAGGTGTGTTTAACGTGGTGCAGGGATTCGGTGTGGAGGCCGGCGCACCGCTCACCGAAAACCCGGATGTTTCGCGCATCTGCTTCACCGGTTCAGTGCCCACCGCCAAGGTGATCGCCCGCGCAGCAGCTGAAAACCTGATCCCCTGCTCCTTTGAACTTGGTGGCAAAAGCCCCACGGTGATTCTTGATGATGCAGATCTGGATCTTGCGGTCGATCTGGCAATTGAGCAATACGACAACGCCGGCCAAGTGTGTTTGGCCGGAACGCGATTGCTCGTACAAGAAGGTATCGCCGATGCTTTTGCTGCTCGCTTTGCTGAACGTGCTGCGCTGATCAAGCAGGGTGACCCACGCGATGAAGCCACCCAAATAGGACCCAACATTCACCTCAAGCATGTGGAACGTATCGAGGGTTTCGTCGAGCGTGCGGTCAAGGACGGCGCCACGATCGCGTACGGCGGAGAACGCAACACGCAACTCGGCAGCCACTACTTCAAGCCGACACTGGTGGTTAATGCCCCTGCTGGATCAGAAATTTTGACCGATGAGGTTTTTGGCCCGGTGCTCACCATGCAGACCTTCAGCACGGATGAGGAAGGCCTTGCACTTGCAAACGGCACCGAGTTCGGTCTTGCCGCCTGCGTGGTGACCGGTGATCGAGAACGTGCCGAACGGTTCACCAAGCACTTGGTCGCCGGAACAATTTGGGTTAACTGCTTCTTTGTTCGCGATCTCTCCGCTCCATTTGGCGGAAGTAAGAAGTCTGGAATCGGACGCGAGGGCGGCATGTGGTCGTTCGACTTTTATGCGGACGTTAAGAACACTGTGTACGCGCCTAACGGCTGGAAGGGTGAGAACAATGGGTGAAGTTGTCGGAGCTGGACTGTTGGCCCATGTGCCAACGATCATGCTCCCCGAAAACATTCGATACGAACTCAACGACGGCGAGGAAATTTCGCTCGTCCCCGGACTGCATCAGTTGCGCACAGAAGTTTTTGACACACTCGACTACGACACAGTGATCGTTCTTGATTCACATTGGGCTACCACCGTGGAGTTCGTGGTCACCGCCCAGGATCGTCGAGCCGGTCTGTTTACGTCGGAGGAATTACCGCGTGGAATGTGCCGGATTCCTTATGACTTTAAAGGTGATCCCGAACTCGCTTTTGCGATCGCGGATCAGAGCGCGTACGCCGACACCTGGATGACAGCAATTGATGACCCCTACCTACCGATTTTCTACGCCACGATCAACCTGTGGAAGTTCCTCGGTGAAGGTTTGCCCGATAAGCGTTGGATTTCTGTGAGTGTGTGCCAAACCGGCGATACCGAAGATTTCCTTCGCGCTGGCCGCGCAATCGGCAAGGCCATCGAAGAGTCTGATCGCAAAGTGCTGCTCCTCGCATCGGGGGCACTGTCACATACATTCTGGCCACTGCGTGAACTTCGTCAGCATGAAGCGAGCGACCCGTCGAACATTTTCACCCCGGAAGCATGTGCTGCCGACCTCGAGCGAATCGAGTGGTTCAAGGCCGGCGATCATGCGCGCGTATTAGAGACCATGCCGGAGTTCTTAAAACATAAGCCTGAGGCGCGGTTCTCCCACTACCTGATGATGATGGGCGCACTCGGAGAGTCAGCCGTGAACGCACCCGGTCGCATGTTCAGTAAATATGAGAATTCCATCGGCACCGGTCAGGTGCACGTCTGGTTCGATCGACCCAGCCAGGGCTGGACTACAGGTAAGGCGGCAGCATGACCGAGTACCGGCGCATTCTGCTTGAAGGAGCACCCGTCCTGACTGTGCGTCACGGTGAGGAACTTGTTGCACCCGACGGCAGATCAGTGGGCATCGAAGAGGCCATCCACTTGCCCCCGAGCGAGCCCAGCAAAATCATCGCGGTGCATCTGAACTACTCCTCGCGAACCGAGGAGTTCATGACCCGCCTGCCCAGTTCACCCACGTACTTCCATAAACCTGTCACGGCCCTGAACTCGCACAAGGGCGCCGTGGTGCGCCCCGAGGGCTGCAAGTGGTTGAACTACGAGGGTGAGATTGTCATCGTGATCGGTCGCACCTGCCGCAACATCTCCCCCGACCAGGCTGGTGATTACATCGCTGGCTACACCGTGGGCAACGACTACGGTCTGCACGATTTCCGCGACACCGATGCTGGTTCCATGCTTCGGGTTAAGGGTTCAGACACCCTCGCCCCGGTTGGCCCGGGCCTGATCACCGATTGGGATTTTCGTGGCAAGCGCCTCCGCACCATCGTGAACGGCGAGGTGAAGCAAGATGCCAGCACCGATGAGCTCGAATGGGATATGAACTACCTCGTCGCAGACATCGCGCGCACCATCACGCTGAGCCCTGGCGATCTACTCTTTTCCGGTACGCCCGCCAACTCGCGCACGGTGTATCCAGGTGACGTCGTGCAGGTTGAAGTTGAAGGACTCGGCACGCTCACCAACACGATCGTGTCTGGGCCCGTTCCCATTCGCACCGACTGCGGCGCGCAACCAACGGAAAGTGAAGAAGTGATTTCCACCGCCATGGGTGGAGACTGGGAGTTCCGTGGCATTCGCACGCCATCAAAGGATTTGTACCCATCGTTAATTGAGGAGAAGTAAGCATGATCAAGATCCACGTCGACATGGATAAGTGCCAGCATTACGGCCAGTGCTGCTTTGAGGCCGACGATATCTTCGAGTTGGATAGCGACAGCAAGCTGGTCTATCAGGAAGAGGCATCCGACGACCGGCTCGCCGATCTGGAGAGCGCCGTCGACGTATGCCCCATGCAGGCGATCACCATCACCACGGTTTAGATCCTTATGTCCCAGGTGGTGATTGTCGGTGCTGGCCTTGGCGGCCTCCGAGTTGCTGAGTCACTTCGCGCTGCCGGCTACTCCGATCACATCGTGGTGGTGGGCGATGAGGACCACCTGCCCTATAACCGGCCGCCGCTGTCCAAGGAGGCGCTCGCGGGTGGCGTTCAGGTCGAGGACTTGCACTTCCGTCGCAAGGACTCGATCGACGACGTCGAATGGCGGCTTGGCTCGGCCGCGGTGGCTAGTGACCTCGCCGGCAAAACCATCACGCTCGCAGATGGCAGTGTCATCGAATTCGACGCATTAGTAGTTGCCAGCGGAATCCGCCCAAGAATTTTGCCGATCCCTGGCCCCTCACTTGGTAGACACACGCTTCGCACCGCCGACGACGCTGCCGGCTTGCGTAAGGAAATCGCTCCGGGCACCAGTGTGGTGATCATGGGTGCCGGCTTTATCGGATGCGAAGTCGCGGCAACCGCCCGCAAGCTCGGCGCGGATGTGCACGTGGTGGCCCTTGATGCCGAACCGATGATCAGGCCATTAGGTGCTGAACTCGGAGCAGCGATGCGTCGCCGGCACGAAGCCCACGGTGTGCAGTTCCACCTGGGGCGCACGGTCTCTGAGTACCTCGGTGATGACCGGCTGACCGGTGTTCGGCTTGATGATGGAACCGAAATCCCTGCCACCGTGATTGTTGAGGCCGTTGGTTCCGTTACCAATACCGAGTGGCTGGCCGGTAACGATCTCGATCTTTCCGATGGCCTGCTCGTGGACGAAAACATGGTGGTGCATGGCGCACCTGTACCGATGGTTGCAGTGGGCGATGTGGCCCGCCACCCCAACGCACTATTCGATGGGGCGCCTCGCCGGATTGAACACTGGAACATCCCCACCGAGACCGGTCGGCGTGCGGGCGCTGCGCTCGCCGCACTGCTGCGCGGTGACGAGCCCGATCGCAGCGCCTTCACTGCAATGCCGTCGTTCTGGTCCGACCAGTACGAGTACAAGATCCAGTCCTTCGGGATGCCGGGCATCGCTACTTCGAGTGTGGTGGCTGCGGGCAGCGTGGATGAGCCGTGTGTGGTGGAGTATCACGACGACAGTGGCCTTGTTGGCGTGATCGGTATTGACCGCACCGCTGACCTTGCTCCCTACCGCAAACAACTGGCCCAACGAGGCGCATGAAGTCACCACCGGCCGGGCCATCCTCGCTAGCACTCGGGGAAGCGCGCGAGGCAGCGTTGGAGTACGCGGCAGAACTTGTCTTGCGGGCGTGGCGAGAGTTTGATCAGGCTCGAGATGAAGAGCCGGTGCCAAGCGCTGCTTTGCTTGCCGCCCTCGCCGAATCACTTCCAGAGGATGCCGCCGATGTGCGGGTGCAACTCGATCTTGCTGCCGCAGCCCTCGACACCTCGATCGCCCAATCGCGGCCTCGCTTCTTGGCATACGTGGGCTCCAGCGGCCTGGAGATCGGAGCACTCGCCGATCTACTCGCACACTCCTACGACCCGAACCTGGCCATCGACGCAGGTTCGGCCACGAGAATCGAATCGCAAACGATCGAATGGCTTGCTGAGTTTGTGGGTTACCCCGCCGACTGCGGTTTTTTCACCAGCGGTGGCACCATCAGCAACATCACCGCCCTCGCTGCAGCACGCGAGCGAGCACTCCCAGGCTCGCGCATTAACGGCGTGCGGGTTCCGCTGGCCGTGTATTGCTCTGAAGAGGTGCACTACTCGGTCGTGCGCGGCGCCGAACTGCTCGGCATTGGGCGCAATGCGGTGCGGGCCGTTCCCTTGGATAGCTACCGCAGGATGGATCCCCAAGCACTGGATCAACTGATCGCTGCCGACATCGACGCCGGAGTTATTCCGATGGCGGTAGTTGCAACATCGGGAACCACGTTGACCGGCGCGATCGATCCACTCGACGTAATTGCCGATGTGTGTGAGAAGTACGACGTGTGGTTGCACGTGGATGGCGCCTACGGGTTGCCTGCAGCCGGCGCTCCCACCAGTGCACCGCTTTTTGCCGGGTTGGCCCGCGCTCATTCGGTCAGCGTTGATGCACATAAATGGCTATTCGTGCCCAAGGCGTGCAGTGCGATCATGGTGCGCGACCGGCAATTACTCGCCGCCGCCTTTGCGCACAACGAGGCTTACATTCCACATGTCGACAACGAACTCAATGCGGTGGACGTGACACTCGAGTACTCACGGCCGCTGCGCGCACTCAAACTCTGGCTGGCGTTTCGAGTGCACGGAGCACGGGCATTTCGCACGGCTTTGGAAAGTAATCTGGCGCAAGCCCAGTTGCTCTACGAGTTGGCTTCGCAACATCCAAGGTTTGAGGTGCAGCCGTTACCGCCTCAGCTTTCAATCACTCCGATTCGGCACGTGGTACCGGACTGCTCAGACGTTGACGCCCACAACGATGCGTTGTGTAGAGCACTGATTGCTGATGGTCGCGTCTACATCTCACCAGCCATCATCGACGGGAGTTCCTGGCTACGACCATGCTTCACAAATTTCAGAACTACGGATCACGATGTGCGCGTAGCACTTGAAACTGCTGATGAGGTAGGACTCACACTCTGTTCCTCCCAGCACAACGCGACTCACTAGATATCCTTCACACGTGGCGAACAAGGAAAATCAGGGAGTCTGCTTCCCCCGCGGAGGCGATGGCAGCCGGAGTACTTCCGCCACCGGCAGGGCGATCTTTGCTGACTCGGTTCGCTCGGTGGATCCGGCGATCGCGGCCAACATCGAGCACACCAAGGATTGGCGCTCGGGTTACATCGGGCCACTTCGAGACATTGTTCTCGCCGCTGCCTCAAGCCCCGAGGCAGCGATCGCGATATCAGATGATGGACTTGAATCGGCCCACCGAAGATTTACATTTGTGCGCGGCGACGAGGAAATGCCGTTGGCTGCCTCATTCGAAAGATTCACCGAGCCGGCGTTGGGCTCAGTGACCGTGAAAGGTCGCACTCCTCGCGATGTCGATCTCTCGGTTCCTTACCAGGGCCGCCGTCTCTTCGGGGCTGATCTTCGTCGGCAAGTAGACGCGTGGGTGGCCGGCGGTCATGCCGAGCCCAGTTTTGGTGCGGCGATCCACGTAGTTCTCGATAACCCTGACTGGCTTGATTTGCACGACGTCGACATCGCACTACTCGGCGCCGCCGCGGAAATGGGACCAACTCGCTCCCTGCTTCGGTGGGGGGCACGAGTGCATGCGGTGGATCTGCCCCGCGCTGAGGTGTGGGAGCGGCTGATCACCACCACCCGCAATACCGCTGGCAGCCTGCGCATCCCGATCGCGTTTGGTGCAGATGGCCAATTGCCATTCACCGTGGGCGGCATCGTTCATCCTGAAGATGACCCAATCGTCAGTGCAGCAGCTGGCGTGGACCTATTAGGCAGCATGCCTGAAGTTCGCACCTGGCTTGCTGAAATCGATCAGCCGTTCGTGTTGGGTTCTTACGCCTACGCTGATGGTGCAGCGCACGCCCGTTTGTCTATGGCTGGTGATGCGATCACCGCATCTTTGCTTACTGAACGCGATGACCTCACCTTGGCTTTCCTGGCCACTCCAACCGATGTGTTCGCAGTTCCCATGGAATGCGTCGAGGA
>JBIISH010000224.1:0-3582 GCA_044341115.1 Candidatus Nanopelagicales bacterium | reverse complement strand
GTCGTGGGACCAATGCGCTGTAGTCGATCTGTATTCAGGCTCGGGTGCATTGGGCTTGGAAGCGGCAAGTCGCGGAGCTGCCGATGTTGTTCTCGTCGAGTCCTCGCGAAGTGCCGTAGAGGTAATCAGGGGGAATGTCGCATCTCTCAATGCGACAAGTCTCAATGCCACACACCTGCGCATTGCCGCTCAAGATGTCCGAACGTGGGCAAAATCCTCAGGTGGCGCTCCCAGGAATTTAATTCTTGCTGATCCCCCCTACACGGTCACCGACACTGATTTGGTGGAGCTATGGGAGGTGGCAACTCGACACCACGGCATCGCACCCAACGCGCTTATCGCCATCGAGCGGCCGGCTTCCTCACAGGATCCACTCGGCAGGTTTTGGGAACTTATGGATCAACGACGTTACGGCGACACCCATGTTTGGTACGGTCAACTCCATGAGAACGCTGGTGTGCCCCGGCTCATTTGACCCTGTCACAAATGGTCACCTTGATGTTTTCGCTAGGGCATCGGCGTTGGCCGACGAGGTCGTGGTGGCGGTACTCATCAACCACTCCAAGTTGGGGCTTTTCTCGGTCGAAGAACGCATGGAAATTCTGCGTGAAGTGACTGCGCCATTTGGCAATATCCGCGTCGACTCCTTTCATGGCCTCCTCGTCGACTACTGCCAGGCAAACAACGTCACTGCCATTGTGAAGGGTCTCCGTGCGGTCAGCGATTTTGACTACGAACTCCAGATGGCCCAGATGAATTATCGGCTGGCTACGGTGGAAACGCTGTTCATCACCACCAACCCGCTCTACAGTTTCTTGTCCTCTAGCCTTATCAAAGAGATCGCACGTTTCGGGGGAGATGTATCCGGATTGGTCCCGGAGGCCGTGTTGGAACGCTTAACTGAACGTTTCTCGGCCACAATGGATGGACCAGCGGGCAGTACCCCTGCCCAGCCTTGAGCCAGCCTGAGAGGAAATCCACGTGGACGTCCAAGAAAGACTCGACGAACTTGCCGTCCTAGTTGAGGACGCGAAGTCGGTGCCGCTTTCGGCGTCATGCGTTCTTAACCGTGCTCAGGTCCTTGACCTCATCGAAGAAATCCGCCAATTGTTGCCCGAGTCCGTGATGAGAGCTGATGAACTGCTCGCTGATCGTGAAGCTGTGGTGCAAGACGGTCGCCGGGAGGCTGATCGGATTCTGGAACGGGCCCGAGCCGAGGCCGATCGGATGATTTCCGAGCACGAGGTGTATCTCGCGGCCGTGTCTGAGGCAGATGCCCTCCGCCACGATTCGATTCAAGAAACGGCGAGGATGCGTCAGGAGACCGACGATTACATCGACTCGAAACTTGCCACCTTTGAGATTACGTTGCACAAGACCCTGCAGACTGTTGACCGCGGCAGGGAGCGTTTGCGCAGCCAGATGTACGAGGAACTTGCCCCCGTTGTGGAGGTTGACGAGGTTTTTGACGGGGATGTCCGCTAGTGGGAAGGGTCTCCTTCCATGGCGGGGCCGCACCTGTGCCGGCCCTAACCCCCTGACCCGGTAGTCTTACCCCGTTCGTCTCGAGCCTCGGGCGAGGCCACGGCTCACCGTGCCACACCAGGAGGACACCATCGGCGCCGATCCCCGCGTCTCATCCACCGGCAGTGAACTGGTGCTGGATGTGCGCAGCCTGCCTCGCAGGCCGGGTTCCATGCTGGAGGTGAATCGTCAGGCGTCGGCTCCGGAAGGTTTAGGTGTCGCCATGGCTCGGGTCCGTGAGGGTTCGCCAATCGAATTAGATGTTCGGCTGGAAAGGGTCATGGACGGCGTGCTCGTGACCGGTACGGCGGATCTTGAAGTGAGCGCGGAATGTTCGCGGTGCTTGGATCCCTTCGACTGGCAAGAGACCGTTGAGTTCACCGAGCTCTTCACCTATCCGGCAACGGATGCTCGTGGTGGCAGGGTCGAGGAGATCTCCGATGAAGACGATCCGCTGCCGGTGCTCGAGGATGATCTGATCGACCTTGAGCCACTTATCCGCGATGCTGTCGTGTTGGACCTGCCACTTGCGCCGGTGTGCGACACAGAGTGCCGCGGACTATGCCCCACCTGTGGGGAACGGCTTAACGACGAAGATGACCACCTGCACGAGACCACGGATCCCCGATGGTCCGCGCTACAAGGACTCTTAGAGTCAACAGACGTGCCCAGCACGAGTGAAGACGACCCCCAGGGTCGATGAGGAAGGAAGACTGATGCCAGTACCGAAGCGGAAGACCTCGCGGTCGAACACCCGCCACCGTCGTTCGCAGTGGAAGGCCACCCTTCCTGCACTCGTGACATGCGTCCGGTGCAAGGAAAAGCGCCTTGCGCATACTGCATGCCCCACGTGCGGCACCTACGCCAAGCGTCGAGTCCTGGACGTCTGACCTTGACAACGGTCGCCCTCGATTTGCTCGGTGGCGACGGCGGTCCGGCCGTTATGGCCGCGGCAGCTCGTCTGGCCCTCGAGTCCGACCCGGATATCCGGATCGTGCTCGTGGGTCCGACGGAACTGGCGCAACCGGCTGCACGTGCCATTTTGTCGGCAGGATTTGCTGAAGAGTGTGTTCAGTTAGTCGAATCGTCGCGCGCAATTGCGATGGATGAAGATCCACTCCCTGCTGTACGGGCTGCCGAAAACGTCACCGTTGTCGCAGGAGTCCGTGCGGTCCGTCAACACCTGGCCGACGCATTCGTTACCGCAGGACATACGGGTGCCGCAGTAGCAGCATCAGTATTTGGGTATGGCCGCATCCACGCATCGGTCAGGCCAGCCCTCGCCATTGTCTTACCGGCTGAGAACGGCCCCGTTGTACTTCTGGACGCCGGAGCTTCAACTGATGCAACCGCTCAAGCGTTGCTGGGTCATGCAATCAGCGGGGCTGCCTACGCAGCCGCTCTCGGGCTGCAGGTGCCTCGCGTGGGATTGCTGAGTATCGGCAGCGAAGCAGGCAAAGGCGATGCTCTTCGCATTGCAGCGCACACATTGATGGCCGAGAACCTATCTGCTGCCGGCATTCACTTCTCAGGTCTCGTCGAAGGCCACGACGTTGCACTTGGCGAGCGAGCCAACGTGATTGTCACCGATGGCTTCACTGGAAACGTTGTGCTGAAGACTCTGGAAGGCGCCGTGCAATGGGCTGCGCATCGAATGGCTGAGGAATATGGCGACTCTGCACCTGCTCGCGAAGTGGTGGCACGAACGGCCCGTGGGGATTTTGCAGGCGGGACACTTTTGGGCGTTCAAGGTTTAACGATTGTCGGTCACGGTGCCGGAACCGCTGAGGAAATCACCGCCTGCATCCGTCTAGCGGCCCGTGCCAGCCGTAATCGGCTGGTGGCCGCTATCACGTCTGGCACCCGCGAAGTATTCGAACGGGCCGGTGTGTAGTGAACTTCGATGATCGCGCACTTGCCGTCCTTGACGTGCTGGCCGGTGCTTTACGTGTTGATCTTGGTGGTGCGCGCCCGGACACTCCGCTGCAGACGTTCTCCGTTGATCCAGCCGACTGGATAGTGATCCTCGGCGCGCTAGAAGTTGCATTTCCAGGATCA
>JBIISH010000019.1:0-12844 GCA_044341115.1 Candidatus Nanopelagicales bacterium | reverse complement strand
ACTCAGTGAGCGCCTGCCGATCGAGTCCGTGACTTTTGCCGGCAACCTTTCCGTTGCACTCCTCCCGCTTCCGCAGAGTTCATTGCCGGGAGGGACCCTCTATAACAACGCTGTTCTTGAAGCCATCGCCGCTGCCGGATGGGGTGAGAGCACCGCTATTACCAACCATGGAACGTGGATCACCGCGCTTTCACTCCTAGTGATCGTTGTTGCACTCATAATGCGCACGCGCCGCCCGCAACCAATCGATCCAAAGAGTTCCACCACAGCATCCTTGAACTTCATTGTGTACCTGATCTTTGTAGCCCTTGCATTCTTTGTTCCGTGGGGATTGAACTACCTCTTCGCCGGCACGGTCACAGCCCAGATCCGTGCTTGGAACAGGCTCACCCCGATCCTGCTCCTGCTTTTCCTGCTGGGCGCCGCCGCGGCCGTTCATCGCACACGCATCGCCACCAACATGCGCTTCGCGATCCCGATCTCTGTGGTGATCCTGGCGCTCACCGCACTTGATTCGGTTCTTCCTTTCCGCAGCGCGTACGCGGTCAATGCGAGTGAGGCAGCAGAGATCACTAAGGCAGGAGTCGAATACGCGGCAGCAGTCAACGCTGCGATCCCCGAGGAATGCGGCGTTCTGCAGTTGCCTCATATGGCCTACCCGGAAGCTGGCAGAGTCGGCGAAATCAACGACTACGACCACTTCTGGACCGCCATCACCAACAAGGGCAAGCAATGGAGCTACGGAGCAGTCAAGAGCACCGATGCTGGCGTATGGGCGGGCCAACTCCCCGAACTTCCCAACGATGAGCAACTAGCAGAACTCGCCAACGGCGGCTTCTGCGCCATTCACCTCGACACCCGCGGTTTCATCACTGAGAAGTTACCAGCGATGCGCGAGTACTTAACCAGCAGGCTTGGTCCGGCAGTAGCAACCGGATTTGATGGAAAGTGGGAGCTCTACCCAATCCCGAGAGCATCAGGAACAGACCCCGATCAGGCCTTCACGTTCTTTCATCCTGCTTTCATTACCCCTGATCTGACCACCCTCACCCCTCGCGAGAGCAGCCTGGATCAAGCCTGGTGGTGGGCCCGCGACCGTTTCGCCACTTTCACCCTCACCCCCATCACCACCGAGGCACCGATCAGCACTGTCACCGGGGCAATCGGTGCTCCAGCATGTGGTCCACGCCCAGTGAGCATCACGATTAAGGCAAATACAGGCGCAACTGAAACAACCGTGATCGCAAATCCAGGCCAGCAGTCACCGTTCGAGCTGACCCTGCCTGCGCCCACCACAGCACCCATCACTGTGACCATCGATTCCCAAGGAACCGGTTGCGCCGAGGGTGAGCCAAATCCATCTGGTGGGCAAGAAGAGCGTTACTCGCAGATTTTTAATCTGCAAACTCGCTAGAACAACCTCAAGACGAAGTACTCGTCTTGCGCCCACCCCTACGCAAATAATGCGACACCTTCTCAATTAGTCCAGGCCGCTGATCATCACTTTCACGCACGCGCAATCCCTCACGTGCCAGATCAAAGAGTTCAAGGGGTGAAAATGTTGGAGCAGAATCCGAAGAAACGTTCTTCACAGCAGCAGTACTGAAGATCGAAAGCGCATCAGTCAGGCGATCAACTTTGATGGATAACTCCGCTAGCTTCTGCTCTTCCTCAGGAGTCAAAGGTACAGGCTCATAATCATCCGGGCTGATGTGATTTGCATGCCAGTGGGTGTCTTCATCAAACTCATCGAACTCACCACGCCACCCACGTTCCTCAGCCAACCTCGAGATCAGCGATGAAACCTGTTCTTTGTCTAGAGCTGCAGCGATCTCGAGTGCCTTGCGCTCAGGCAAGGTGAGCAGCAACTCATCAGCCACACGCGTGGCAATTTCCGCGCCACGTTCAGCTATCCACTCCTCGCGAATTATCCGCAGAATTGGCAATGAGGAAGAAATGTCAGAAAGCAAATCAATGTCAGTTTCAAGCCATTGCAGCAACTCAGCTCTCGGAGCCCTTTGAGTCCGCAACAAAGACTGAAATGCTGCACAGGGATCGCGCAGGATTGCAAAGCACCGAACAATCGCAATTGACCGAAACCCGTTCAACAAACCCGGATCTATGGGCTGGTGACTCTTGATCACCACAGCCCCTTCACACGGAATCTCAGTGAGTGGTTCATCCGATTGCGCATGCACATGGGGGATGCCACCAGCGTCAAGAACGCTTGTCGTCAGATTGAACAGCCAGGTGGTGCCGCTTCGAGGAGGACCCCACACCATCACAAGGTGCACTTCGTGACGAAGCGGAAGCATCTTGTGACCTCCTAACTCGGTGTCATTCAACAGGTGAACAGCACCCTAACGCGAGATGAACTCGAAAGGCTCCGCAGGAACTCAAGAAAGAGCCTCTTTACCGTAACCTTGCCCCATGAGCACCGGCAGCGATCTGTGGAAGCGCGCCAAGGAACTCATTCCTGGTGGCTCGATGCTGCTCTCAAAGCGGGCAGAGATGTATCTGCCGGAGGGCTGGCCCGCCTACTTTGATCGCACCGAAGGCTGCGCGATCTGGGATCTCGACGGCAACCAGTACCTGGATCTAGGATTCATGGGCGTAGGCACCAACATCCTCGGCTACTCCCATCCCAAGGTTGATGAGGCAGTCCGTAAAACCATCGACAAAGGAAACCTCTCAACTCTGAACGCGCCAGAGGAGGTCTACCTCGCTGAGGCACTCATCGAACTGCATCCGTGGGCCGATATGGCGAGATTCGCAAGAAGCGGCGGTGAGGCCTGCGCAATCGCCGTACGGATCGGTCGCGCAGCGAGCGGCAAAGACAAAGTTGCCTTCTGCGGCTACCACGGTTGGCACGATTGGTATCTCGCAGCAAATCTTGGCGATGACGATTCACTCGACGGGCACCTGATCCCCGGCCTTCAACCTAATGGGGTTCCGAGAGCACTCAAAGGAACGTCTTTCCCTTTCCAATACAACGATCTCGATGCACTCAAAACCATTTTGGAAAACGACGATCAAGTCGGCGTGATCTACATGGAGGTGCAGCGCTCTGAGCCGCCAGCGCCGGGCTTCCTTGAAGGCGTTCGGGAGCTTGCCACCAAGCACGGTGCAGTTCTGATCTTTGATGAATGCACGTCTGGGTTTCGGCGCAGCCTCGGTGGCCTTCACCTGCACTACGGCGTCGATCCCGACATCGCCACCTTTGGAAAAACGCTTGGTAATGGCTATGCCATCACCGCGATCATTGGCCGGGCAAGCGTGATGGAGGCTGCCCAGACCACTTTCATCTCCAGCACTTTCTGGACAGAACGCATCGGACCCACAGCAGCACTCGCCACCCTCGAGGTAATGAAAGAGGAAAGCGCCACCCAGCGAGTGCACGAGATCGGTACCGACGTTCAAAACCGCTGGCTAAAGGCTGCGGAATGTACCGGCTTACACATAGGAACTGGCGGCCTCCCAGCACTGGCGAACTTCACCGTTCATGGCCTTGATCCTCTTGCAGTCAAAACCTTCATTACTGCCCAGATGCTGGAGCAGGAATACCTTGCTGGACCCAATTTGTATGCCTCGATCGCGCATACAGACGCAATTCTTGATGACTACATTGCAGCGCTGACACCGGTCTTCGAGAAGCTCGCAAGCATGAGTGATCCCGAATTGAAAGCCGAATTGCCTAGAGGAACGGCGCAATCAGGATTCAAGCGACTCACGTAGATTCTCGGCCCGAACTCGTGCCGTGCTATGCACCACCGTTAGAAAACACCGGTGAGGTCTGCAAGAGAAGATCTTCCATGCATCGACGGGTTTCTAAACTACCTCCCCGGGCAATGAAGATCCTGCTGTCAACCGGATCCTGTTGATAGCAGCGTGACACGACAGACGCGAAAGAAACTATCTCCGCGTCAGTCGATGCGCGATCAGGTTCATACACGAGAATGCTCGGTGGTCTCTCGAGAAGTCCCTCTACGAATGGCTCCCACAATGCTGGTATTTGGGAAACCAATGGCGGAAGTGTGAATCTCGTACAAGGGGGAACTCCTGCATACAGGTAATGAGCCGTAGCAGGCCATCCATATGCAACGTGCAAACATCCGCCCGGCGGCATAATCTCGCGTATTCGTTCGTAGATTGCTAGATCCTGATCGGATTCAACGGTGCCAATTCGGTCACCAATCGGCCGGGAAGCCGCGGATGCTGTAGCACCAGCGGCCCACGAAACAGCTCCGAGTGACGGAGCAATCCCAATAAGAAGGGCAACCCCTAAGAGCACAGTTCCCCTTCGCGATCCACCCTCGAACCTGAGCATCACGTGGCGAATAAGAACAGAGATGACCAAATAAACAGGGAAGACCAACGTCAAAGCGAAGTACTTGAGTAGCGGTGAACCTTGCCACAAAAATCCCACATATGTCGCAATAAGGTATGTGATCAGCATCCATTCACTTGGAGAGAGCGCCACCCCTCTTTGACGAACGCCATGACCACCGTTCGCACTGTTCGAACCCTTCCTATCTCTTCGCCAAAACAGCAGGATGATGATGAGGGCGATCACTATCGGGAACAACGGCAACCACTGCAGGAGTTGGCTCCCATGACTGGAGACCAAAGAGAGGACTTCAGTCCCTGTAGGTAGTGGAAATCTGCCCTGCTTGAGACGAAGTACTTCGAGATACGAGGTCAGTACTCCATCACCCCACCAGATCAGAACCAGCGCGGTCAACACATAAGCCGACACAACGCCTCCGAGCATCACAGCTATCGCTTTCATGCGATGCCGATGCGCCCAGGCGATGGGTACGAGGGACAGCGGTACAAAGAGAAAGACCTCCTTGACCTGCCCCGCAGCTCCCAGCAGCAGGGATGCAGCGAACAACCAGAGCAGCCCTTGTGGGCGCCAGCGAACCATCACCAGCGCCCAGAGAACCATGGTTGATCCTGCTGCTTCCGTTGTGAAGAAGAACTCTTCAAGCATGGAGAAATAGACGATCGAGATTAACGCCGCAGCAAACACTGCGGCAGCGACCCACGGCGGCAGTTGCTGAAGTAGAGCCAAGGCGAAAGCAACGAACATTAAGAGAAGAACGACTGCGTACAGCACCCACATACTCGTCAGCGAGCCGCCGATCACTGCGACCCATGGAACGAAAAGTGCGAAGATCAACGGTGGCTTGATGTCCAGAAGATCGACATAGAGGAGGCCGAGACCCTCTTCACGCGCAACCGCTGGAAGTAGATATGTGGATAGGTCAGAACCGATGGTCGTCTGACGAAAATAGACGTCAAAAGAGAGAGTCAGTACCGTAAAGATTCCAAGGACAATCACTACGTACGGAAGTGCGCGGACAAGATGCACCTGATGAATCGCAGCACGGCTATTGGCGTTACGCAACATGTGCGTGGGGTTCCACTGATTGTTCCATCAAGATAGGACCTAACGACATAATCAGGGAAACTAAATGCTCAACCATATTCTTCCCCCGCGATATCACTACTAGTACAAATGTTCTGATGAGTACCTATCCTACCGAGAGGGGTGGTTTTCAGATCAGCGGAGAGACCGAATCAATCCGATTTATTCCACGCTTTGATCCACACATCATCTCTAATGAACACGGTGTTGATGTGATCCTTGCATGCGATTCGATATCCCTGATTCACAATTGATGAAAGAACGGACTCATCATCCGCCGCACTTGATGTCACGTCAGGGTGCAAGTCCGCTAATTCCCAGATCATTAATTGCGGCCTCCATCGCGACACTGTGAATCCCTCAAGAACTGAGGATTCCAGTCCTTCGACATCCACAACGAGCACCTCGAATCCATCCTGAACTTCCTCCCGAGTCAGCATTTCGTCAAGGCTCGTTGCTGGTACCACAATCAACCGGCCATCCATGGAGGACTGAGCCCAGTCGATGCCCACGTACTGCTCATACAGGGCTGAACTGCCCGTCGTTAGCGCGCCTGCCAAGCGGAGTTCAATCTCGTCGATTCCTGGTGCGGTTACTGCCTCCTGAATAACTCTCACTTTGGGGTGGCCGGCATGGTTGACTTTCGCAGCTTGGGCAAATGCAGGCACGGGCTCAATCAGAATCCCGTGCCAATGGCGCTCCGCAAGTCCCCACGAATTGCTCACATAGACACCATCATTCGCACCTACCTCAACGAATAGGCCATCCGTCCTTCGACCGATAAACCTCTCAAAAATGACTCCTAGATTTGGAATCAGGCAGGAATCAACCTGGGGGTAGAAGGTTGATCTAGATGCAACAACCTCCGCGGGCTCTACCGGTCGCTTGGGGGACCTACCAATTCCGTCACGAAGACTTTTGATGAAGTTCCTCATGGGAGTGGATCCTAGCTATACAACCAGAATTCCCTTTGTCATCTATTCATGATGCTGACCCGTTGATTTTCGTTGACTCGTCTTGGCTAGTGCGTGCTTGCTGCTCGTCGAGAACGAGTTCAATGCTGTTTCCTATCGCTCCTGCGAGTCGCTTGGCACCTGCCGCAGACAAATGACGAGGATCGGCGTACAGGAACTGCCCATCCAACGAGTCAGGACAGACCGATTCATCGCAGAGCTCAGGGAGCGGGTCGAGCACAACCGTTCCGGGGTACTCACGGGCAATGGCTTCGTTGAGCTCAAAGGATTCGCGCCGTTGATTCAACGCCTGCTGCGTGGTGGATCTATCCCGTCCCAAATGAACCATGCCTGTCACTGGCACTTCGTAGGCGGGTTCAGGCGGTGACTCCGCCAGCACGACCCCTATTCCTCGTGCCCTCAGCGTCTGGATTACTCCACCGAGTGCCTCTGACCATAGCTCCGACGACGCTGCCTCCTGATTATTTGTTCCTGCACGGGGGACCAGCCGAACCCCACCCGTAGCGCCGTCGATGTAGGGGCGATTCGCGATCACCACCACATCAGGCTTAGCCGCGAGCGTGAACGGGATAATCTCCTGCTGCCAGCGCTGACACGCATCGTTCGGATAGTCGAACTCGACGTACCCGGGCAGGATGAACGGGCACTGCGAAGCAGAACTCACGAATGTGTCAAAGCCCAGTTCTTTGTTCGCCTTGATCACTCCATCGGATAAGGACAGCGCCTGAGAATCCCCGAGCACGAACACAGTGCCCTGCGCATTTGGGACTGTCCACGTGCAGCGCTCAAGATCGGGATCGGTGTCGTGGCATCCCTGGGTATACGGCGCCGCGTCCCGGTAGTCGTAGGAGGTCGGCCACTCCACTCCCCAGGTATTGCGTGCCCCCACCGTGAGCAGGGCTGCCAGCGCGAGCGGAACACCGATAGACACACCAGCAAGCGTGATAAGTCGGCCGGGGCGCGGAATCGGCGCGGACCGCAGGGGAGCTTCAACAAAGCGATACGACAGATATGCCGGGATGAAGGACACGATGACCGCCACGATGGGCGCAAGGATTGGTCGGTTCGGCCAGATCACGATGGCGAAGACGATGATCGGCCAATGCCACAAGTACCAGGAGTACGACATATCCCCGATGCGCACCATCGGTGCAGTGCTCATGACTGAAGAGAAGGAGTTTCTCCCTGCTGTTCCGGCAATGATCATGGCAGAAGTGCCAAGAACAGGCACGAGAGTGGCTACCCCGGGATACGGCGTTGCGGAGCTGAATGTGAACATCGCAACAAGGATCGCCGCCATCCCCGCCCACGCCATGAGCTCTCGGCTCCATCGAGGAATGCCCAAAAAATGTTGCGCCAGCATGGCTAGGACTGCTCCGGCGGCGAATTCCCACACCCGGCCGAGTGCCCCGTAATAGCCACTGAGGGCATTGAGTGGCCAGTCGAGCGGGCCTGACCCCGTTGTGAAGACCGCAAAAAGAAATGTGGTGATCGCCAACATCAGAAGAATGAGAACCGGTACCGACTGACCTCGGCCAGATCGCCTAGCCCACAGCCAGCTGCCCACCAGCACTGCCGGGAACACAAAGTAGAACTGCTCCTCCACAGAAAGTGACCACGTGTGCAGGAGTGGATTCAGGTCTGCTCCCACATCGAAGTAATCACCTGTGGTGTTCGCAATGACAATATTCGCAACGAAAAGAAGAGCCCCCGCGCCAGTTGTCGCTGTGACCTGCTGCTGACCGAACGGTGATTGCATGAAGATCGCCACGAAGAGCACAACACCGACCATCATGGCCAAAGCTGGCGTCAGCCTGCGAAACCTGCGTATGTAGAAGCGTCGGAAGTCGATACGTCCCGACGTTGCAAATTCACGCATGAGCATCTGCGTGATCACAAATCCGGAGATGACGAAAAAGATGTCAAGGGCTACATATCCACCAGGGATGGGAAGCCGTGCGTGGTAGAGCAGGATGACGATCAGGGCCAGCGCCCGCAGCCCCTGAATATCGAGGCGCTGCGCGTTGTTCTTCATCGAGGGTCGAGGACCGGCAACCTGCGTTCGGTGAGAACGCGATCGATGCCCGTCCAAAAGTCTGTGAGTGCGAGTTCACGCCCTCGAACCTTGAGTCTGCTCTCTATCGACGGCAGGTCCCGACCCGTGGTCCAGGTCGTCACCAGCTGTGGAAGCTCGGCGACTGACGCGAAATATGCGTAGTCCTCTTCCTCATCAAAGAAGAGGCGCGTCCTGTCCTTGTCATCGGTGAGCAGGATCGTTCCCGCCAATGCGCTTTCAATAACCCGTGTTTTCAACTGCTCGAACGGCCCAGCGCTGGAGCGAGAGAAGTTGATCGTCATGCGGCTGCTCGCCAGCCCGGCCATGTAATCCAGCCATGATGGCTGGTCTCGGCGGCTGGAGTGGAAATCGTGCGTTGGATCAGGCCGATGCGGATTCACTGAAACGGATAGACCTTTCGAACGCAGGTCATCAAGCATGTCGACCCGGTATGGATACAGCGCTCCGATGAAGGAGACGTCCACAGTCTTCTCAACTCCATCGAGGCGCTCATCGAGCAACGCGAGTGATTCAAGAGATACCGGCATGTTGACCGGACCCACTTCGGGCCTTCCCCCGACCATCTGTTCATCCATAGGCATGCAAATATCAACGACAACAAAGTTGGGTGACATCCGCGCAAGTCGTCGCGATTGCATCGCGATGGAAGAAAAAGCTGAATCAAACATCACCCCGAGCAGCACGCCGTCCCATGTGGGAGCCATTTGCGCCCATAGTTCATCCCAAGTCCAGCGATCAGGTGTTCCGGGATCGCTCTCGATGTGCGTCAACACATGGGTTGCGTCAACATCACGGATGAGGTCTCGCAAGCGCGCCTGCCACACAGCCGGTGCCTCTCCGGGTGCTACGTCGAGAACAGACACAAATTCCGTCCCGTGCATTTCCCGCAACGATTGCGCAGCCTCGTAGTAGAGGTTGCGCGTACCCGCACCCCAGGAGGGAAAGCTCGGGCCCTCCGGAGGCACCACGATCACGTGCGGATCCCGTTCACGGAACGTGGGAACAGCGAATCCACCTCGAGGCGACCGCGAAGAGGGCATCGACTTGTCTCGAGCACGATTGAACATCCGGTCATCAAGGCCGGGGTAGATCCGCGCTCCCGCAGCACCGATGGTGGACCGAAAGCTCACAGCCATCTCCAGACAATCGTGCAGGGCAGATTTGGGTGCGTGGGTTCAGTCAAACCATCACCCCAGTTAGGGGGCCAGAATGGGCTGAAAATCGGTCGCTCTAGGGCATCGGGCGCCACTTTGCAGGCAGCCTTCACCCGAGCCACCTCCTCAGTCCACGGCGGCGCTGGAGTTGAACGGAAGGTGCTCGCTGGCATCGCTGGCCACCAGACAACCAGTGTCACCGCAACAACGAGCGCGAGCACCCAAACTCGTGCTTTGCGCAACCATGGATCCAGCACCACGAGAAGGGCGGTTCCCCACAAAAGCAACGGCACCACGAAGTAACGATTATTCGCAAAGCCGATGGCTGTAGGAATCAAGCCCAGACCTAGGCCGGCAAGGATCAGTAAGCCAACACCCACGAGTCGATTTCCAAGATCACCACTACGTGCACCTCGAACCAGAGCAACCAGCCCAAGCGCCAAAAGCGCAAAGGCGAATAGCCACCCAGTCCACGAGATTGGGGCCAAGGTGAAATTGTCGAAGAAGCTGTATTCACCAATAGAGAGTCCTGGCCAATAAGTCAGGATCGAGACAGGAATGGCGTCCGCCCACGAGTTGAGTGAATCCCAGCCCAAAGAAATCGGGCGACGCATCTCTGCTGTGATTGCTACCCACGCCTGAGCAACAAGTCCAATGCCCATAGCCCCAATCCACGCAATCGCTACCTTCACCGAAAGACGTCGGATAAGCGCCTGCACAAGAACAAGCACAGCCACCACAACCGTCGTGGGGATTGTGAGCGCCGTTACGAGACCCAAAAGGGCTACGAGAATCCAGCCAACGCCGTCGCCCAATCGAACCCGAGCTGACGGAAATGCAACTGCGACAGTCAAAACGAAGAGCAGAAGTTTGTAACTGCTTCCCAATGAGTTGACTACTTCCAAGCCCACCATTGGTGCTGCCGTGACGAGAAAAGCCGAGACAACCGAGGCAAACAATCCGATATTTGCCCGTACCAAGATGCTAAAAACCGCAGCACTCACAGCGCCAGCGAAAGCAGCAGCTATGAGGTTGGTGGCCAATGCCCACGATTCAATGGGCAGCACAGAAACTGGCCAGGCAAAGACTCGTGGCAAGAACAATAGGTATCCGGCAAAAGGATCAGCAAGGCATGTAAAGAAGTCAGCCTTGTGAATGCAGAGTGGGAAAAGTCCGTCTTCGGCCCAAAGCACCTCAGTGAGTGACTGGGTTTGAGCAATTGCTAGGCGGCCAAGAGAAATCAACGTCGAACCAAGCCAAATGAGAGACACGAAAACCCACGAGTTACCAAAAAGGGGTGCAAGTGCCTTGACGCTTGGTTGCTCAGACTGTTCGGTGGTCACGGTTCCTCAGCATATTGGCGGACAGAGCAAAAAGCTCAAAGTGAGGGGCACAGTTCGTGTGAGACCAGAAACGTTGGTAAAGATGTCAGTTTAGTAAGTCCACAGCGCAATTCACACCACTCAGGTATTCGATCCACTTCGACTCCTGACAGGCATTACAAGCAACCACGAGACATAGGCGGTGAAAACAGCCAAAGCCGGTGCAGCGAGCAGCCACGCCCAATCTGATAACTCCCCAAGAGTAATCCACGGCCCGGATGCCAACATGAGAATTGTGAGAACACCACTAGTAACCAGTGCAACCGTTCCAGCTCGGCGCCCTGCCAAGAGAATCCCACCCACGGTGAGAGACAGAAAGATCAAGCGGTAGTCATAACCAGTACCGACTACGTACGCCACTAAGAAGGCCCCCGAACCCGCAAGGAAAATCGAAGACGCAGGCCTGTCCGACACGAGCGCGTTCGACAAAGCTTTAGCAGCAGCAAGAATCCGAGGAATTCGAGTTAGGAGCATGACGGTTATTAGGCCCAAAACAAATGAAGCTATGGCAATCAGACCAATAGCTCGCCCGCTACTCGCCAGGGGTCCCAAAACTTCTTGATATCGGATTGGGAGCACAGACACCCCGAATGACATCCAAGGAGAACGTGGTGTGCGCGCAGAGATCTCACGTAATTCTGGGAGAAGGAAAATTAGGGACACAATGCTGCATAGCCCCCACACGGCGATAGTCGATGTGCGATGTCTTCGCATACCCAAGAACATGAGACCACTGCCAAATGCAAAGACCTTAAGTTATCCGGCTGTAGCAGCAACCAGTCCAGGGAGCACAGGCGTGGAACGAATAGTCAAGAGACAACTCAACGTGACTATCGCCAAAATCAAGAGATCGGTATTCCCTCGATCTATTGCCAACCAATAGGGCGCAGAAACGCAACTCAAAATCCAAATTGTTGCGGCGAAGAATCGCTGTTGGATTGGCAAAGTTGGGCCCCATGCACCCCGAACAAGTACTCCCATCAAGACAACGGTGACTAGCAAAATCAAGAACAGGGAAAAACCGAGCCATTCAGTATCCGCGAGGTCAAGTCCCAGCGCGGAAAATCCGCGCGCCCAGATTGAGGGGTAGTTATATGCACGCCCATTCGGGTCACAAGTCTCGGAGGCGAGCGACCAGGATGGATCCGTTGAGGCACAACCGGCCGTCGCAGTGATTTGTTTCAAATCCGAAAAATCTGGTTGATAGTCAGAGCCACTGAGCCAGGCCCATGATCCAATAGTTGTGCCCCAAGCAACGCCGCCGCTCAGAATCAATGCCGGAACGAAAGGGATGCCCCACGCTCCTAGTGTTCGCAAGAAGCGTCCGCCACTAGGGGAAGATTGACCGCTGTCATTAGTCACGTGTTGCGACCAACACATAATCGAATAGCAAGATCACAACTAGGCGAAATCATGGCTATCCCCCCAATCGGTAAGAGTCGACTTACATGTGGTTCAAGATGCTCCACGAACAATACAGTCCTGCTGATAATGAAACGCCCACTATTAAATGCACGAAGAGCTACCGTAAGCCAGTAATTCATCACTGAAACCGAGGGTGATTACCCGGATTACCGAAGCATTCTCTCGACCGCCTAATCGAACTGATGTTGGATTCCTGAAGTTGCGATCTGAATCGTTTCGAGTCCTTACGAAATAGGATTCGCCATAATGGGGTCGTGCAACCAGTTGTCTCAGTCGTCGTTCCCGTATTCAACGGAATGCCCTATCTACCTGCCCTCACGCAGAGTCTTCTTGCTCAAACGTATGACAATCTGGAATTAATTTTCGTTGAAGGTGGGGGTTCGGATTCAAGCACCGAGTAC
>JBIISH010000221.1:0-3646 GCA_044341115.1 Candidatus Nanopelagicales bacterium | reverse complement strand
GTCCAGAGCGTCGACACCGAGCGCGGTCTCCTCCTGATCAAGGGCGCAGTGCCCGGACCCAAGGGTGGACTCGTCCTCATCCATACCGCCGCTAAGGAGGGTTCGGCATGAGCGCAGTAGATGTACGCACCCCCGCCGGCAAAGCTTCGGGTTCAGTTGAACTCCCCGCTGAGATCTTTGAAGTTCAGGTCAACATTCCGTTGATCCACCAGGTTGTCGTGGCCCAGCTTGCAGCTGCTCGTCAAGGCACCCACAAGGTGAAGAACCGGGCCGAGGTCAGTGGTGGCGGACGCAAGCCTTACAAGCAAAAGGGAACCGGCCGCGCCCGTCAGGGTTCGATCCGCGCTCCTCAGTACGCAGGCGGCGGCGTTGTACACGGACCCACTCCTCGCGACTACTCACAGCGCACCCCCAAGAAGATGAAGGCGGCTGCACTTCGCGGCGCTTTGTCTGACCGGGCCCGCGAGAGCCGCATTCACGTTGTCACGGAGATCGTGACGGGGGAGAAGCCGTCGACCAAGGCAGCTATCGCCACGCTCGACGCGCTCGAGTTAGAGGGCAACGTGTTGGTCGTCATCGCTCGCGAAGAGACGTCGTCGTGGCTGAGCCTGCGCAACGTCCCTGAGGTTGCGATCGTCGCTCCCGACCAAATCAACACCTACGACGTCCTGATCAGCGATCAGGTCCTGTTCACAAGCGCAGCGCTCAACGTTTTCCTTGCAGGTCCGCAGACCGGCAAGAGCGTTAAGGCTGTTGCAACCGAGTCGGAGGTGTCCGCATGAAGATCGCCGATCCCCGCGACATCCTGATCGCACCAGTGATTTCCGAGAAGAGCTACGGCCTTCTGGATCAAAACAAGTACACGTTCATCGTTTCACCCGACGCCAACAAGACCCAGATCAAAATCGCGGTCGAGCAGGTATTCGGAGTGAAGGTGCTGAGCGTGAACACCAACAATCGCGAAGGTAAGCGCATCCGCACCCGCATGGGATTCGGGCGTCGTGCCTCAACCAAGCGTGCGATCGTGTCGGTTGCAGCCGGCGACCGCATCGACATCTTCGGCGGACCGGTCTCCTGACCGGGTCACAGATAGACGAGACGAGAGACTGACATGGGAATCCGCAAGTACAAGCCGACTACGCCGGGCCGTCGTGGCTCTAGCGTTGCCGACTTCGTGGAGATCACGCGTTCGACCCCCGAGAAGTCGCTGGTTCGCCCGCTGACAAAGTCGGGTGGCCGCAACAACTCCGGCAAGATCACGACGCGTCACATCGGTGGTGGCCACAAGCGTGCCTACCGTCTTATTGACTTCCGTCGGGCCGATAAAGATGGCGTGCCGGCCAAGGTCGCTCACATTGAGTACGACCCCAACCGCACCGCGCGCATCGCACTCCTGCACTTCGCAGACGGTGAGAAGCGCTACATCATCGCCCCGAACAAGATCAAGCAGGGCGATCGCATCGAGACGGGACCCTCGGCTGACATCAAGCCGGGCAACAACCTTCCTCTTCGCAACATCCCCGTCGGCACCGTGATCCACGCCGTGGAGATCAAGCCTGGTGGTGGCGCGAAGATCGCCCGCTCCGCTGGTTCGAGCGTCCAGCTCGTCGCCAAGGACGGCCCCTACGCCCAGCTGCGTATGCCTTCCGGTGAAATCCGCAACGTCGACCTGCGTTCACGCGCAACGGTCGGCGAGGTGGGCAACGCCGAGCAGTCGAACATCAACTGGGGCAAGGCCGGCCGTATGCGCTGGAAGGGCAAGCGCCCAACCGTCCGCGGTGTCGCCATGAACCCGGTCGACCACCCGCACGGTGGTGGTGAAGGTAAGACCTCCGGTGGACGCCACCCGGTCAACCCGAATGGCAAGCCCGAGGGTCGTACCCGTAAGGCCAACAAGCCGAGTGACAAGTTCATTGTTCGCCGCCGCAAGTCCGGCAAGAATCGCTAAGGAATCATCGATATGCCACGCAGTCTGAAGAAGGGCCCGTTCATCGACGGCTACCTCTTGAAAAAGGTAGAAGTACAAAACGAGGCCGGCACCAAGAACGTGATCAAGACCTGGTCGCGTCGTTCGATGATCATTCCGCTGATGCTCGGTCACACGATTGCGGTCCACGACGGACGCAAGCACGTGCCGGTCTTCATCTCCGAGAACATGGTCGGTCACAAGTTGGGCGAATTCGCACCGACTCGTACCTTCAAGGGCCACATCAAGGATGACCGCAAGGCAAAGCGCCGGTAATTCGGTCAGCTACCCGTACCACCTGCACAACTACTGAAGAACGCACGACGAGAAGCAAGGGGAAAGCAATGGAAGCCAGGGCCCAAGCGCGGTACGTCCGCGTCACGCCCATGAAGGCGCGCCGCGTCATTGACCTCATCCGCGGGATGCAGGCTGATGAAGCGCAGGCTGTTTTGCGGTTCGCACCGCAAGCTGCCAGCGAGCCCGTGGGCAAGGTTCTCGCCAGTGCGATCGCAAACGCGACCAATAACTACGCGATGGACGCACGCGGTCTAGTCATCAGCGAGGCATATGTTGATGAGGGCCCGACCATGAAGCGGATTCGCCCCCGCGCTCAGGGCCGTGCCTACCGGATCCGCAAGCGCAGCAGCCACATCACGGTCATCGTCTCTGATGGCATTGCGATGGCACCCAAGGCCAGGCCAACAGCTAAGGCAAAGGCGGATTCAAAGCCGGCCGCCAAGGTTGATCCGAAGCCAGATGTAGCCGAGGCAGTTGCCGAGCAGGCAGCACCAGCCAAGAAGTCACCAGCCAAGAAGGCACCAGCTCAGAAAGAAACGGCCAAGAAAGAAACGGCTAAGAAGGCACCAGCTAAGAAGGCACCGGCCAAGAAGGCCGCTGCCAAGAAGTCGACCACCACCGGAAAGAAGGACTGAACCGTGGGCCAGAAAGTAAACCCGCACGGCTTCCGGCTGGGCATCACCACCGACTTCAACTCTCGTTGGTTTGCCGATAGCTCGAAGGTCGGACAGCGCTACCGCGACTACGTGACCGAAGACGTGCAGATTCGCAAGTTGCTCAGCATCGGTATGGAGCGCGCAGGTATCGCTCGCATCGAGATCGAGCGCACCCGCGATCGCGTCCGCGTCGACATCCACACTGCACGCCCCGGCATCGTCATCGGTCGCCGTGGCGCAGAGGCCGACCGCATCCGCACCGATCTTGAAAAGCTGACCGGCAAGCAGGTCCAGCTGAACATCCTCGAGGTCAAGAACCCCGAGATCGAGTCTCAGCTCGTTGCTCAGGGCATCGCCGAGCAGCTTTCCAGCCGCGTCTCATTCCGTCGCGCAATGCGCAAGGGAATGCAGAGCACCATGAAGGCTGGCGCCAAGGGCATCCGTGTTCAGGTGTCCGGTCGTCTCGGTGGCGCAGAAATGTCGCGCACTGAGTTCTACCGCGAAGGCCGCGTTCCGTTGCACACGCTGCGTGCCGACATCGACTACGGCTTCTACGAAGCCCGCACTACGTTCGGTCGCATCGGAGTCAAGGTGTGGATCTACAAGGGCGACGCTCTTCCCACCCGCGTAGAGCGTGAGGCAGCTGCCGCTGCTGCTCGTTTGGCACCTGCACGTCCCCGCAACGACCGCCCACGCCGCGATCGCCGTGACGACTCACCCGAGACTG
>JBIISH010000030.1:0-10972 GCA_044341115.1 Candidatus Nanopelagicales bacterium | reverse complement strand
GGCCGAGGTTTTTGAACAGACCCTCGAGCACGCATTGGCTCCAGCCGAAGACTGACCCACTACGTTCCCAAATGTTTTGTGAGGAACTTGTCGACTCTTTTGATGGAGTCGTTCCACGGACCGTAGAAGTAATGGCCGGCTCCCTTGTATTCGACCAGGGTTGCGTCCTTGCCGGCTCGAGTTAGAGCAGCATCCGTTGCGCGGGCCCACGAGATATCGCAGCTGTCATCGTTGGTGCCGTGGAACATCAGAATCGGCTCGGTAATCCGTGAAAAGTAGTTTCTAGCCGACATCGTCCGCCAGAACTCTGGCTCCGCCTCCGGGCTGCCGTACTTCGCGATGATCTTCTTGCCTAGTGCGCTGTCGTAGCGCTGCCACTTGTTGAAGTTATCCGCCGTATTCGAGCTCGTTGCTGCGTAAGTGATGGCTGCGTCGTATACGCCCGGCCTGATGGCAAGTGTCTGGAAAGCAACCCCACCACCCATCGAGCGTCCGAGAAGTGCCACCTTGTTTTTGTCAATGAAGGGCAAAGTCGAATTCCGCACAGCAAGACCGGCATTGATGACGTCTTCGGCGTAACCCAATCTCATACTCACGTCTGCATCGGGATCCTTATCCGAGCCGGCATGATTTCGGTAATCGATATGAAGTGCGACGTATCCATTGCGCGCCAACCAATCCTGTTCCCGGCGAAAACCCTGTCCAGTTACGTAAACCTTGGGGTCTATGTAGCCGTGAGCCAGCACCACCACAGGGAAGGGACCCTTGCCGCGCGGTTTGTTCATGATCCCGGAAATTGTGAGGTCACCACTCTTGTAGGTGATCGCGTGCCGTGAGTACGCGGAGTTACTGCCGAGATCCTTACGAATGCGTAGGTCCCGACCGTCATACGTGGCAGCGATGGCTGCTGGAATCGTTGGGTCTACGGGCGCTGCCTGGGCAGGCGCACTCAGCACCGTCATCGAGAGAGCCATGGCTGCGAGCGGAATTAGTGCGCGGGCGAAAAGAGCAGTGGTGGCCGCGGGATTCCTGCGCATTCCTTGATGGTAGATCACATGGTCAAATCGAGCCTGACGGAGGCGCGATGTGCGAAAGGCCACTCGAAGGTGGCCCAACTACGTGCGCAATGTGGATGTGCGTCTCAGCACACCCTTTCGCATTTTTCGTAACGTCCATCCCGCGGAGGTAGGTGGATTTCGACGGCTCTCGGACCGCGTCGACGAAGTCCGGACTGGCACCGGTGGGCTGAAACTTCATGCTGTTCGTAGGCGAAACGGACACAGATTCGCGGCCCATCGAAAGTCCACAACTTCTCGATCAGAAGGTAGTCGAACTGACGAGCCCTCTTCCTCGTGAGAAATCCATGCACACCAGCCCGCCCGTACGGAAACTTGGTACGGGCGGGCAAGAAAGTGCCCTCGGTGTTCACCTGGACGCCGAGTTTGCGGTTTCTTGATCGGCAGGCAGGGGAAGAGTGGAGCATGCCGGTCATGGGGGCTCCATGGGGAGGGGCCCAGATACGGGTCGAATCGTCAGCGTAATTCGACCCGTATCCACAAGGTGCTACGGAATGGCGACGCCGAGAACCAGGAGAATTGGAACGAGGAAAAAGGTGAAGAGGGCGGTGATCATAAGGATGATGCCGAGCACCTTGGCCTGCATCTTGCCGTAGGTAGTCAGGGTGATACTCAGGAACGCGATGACCCACCAGATGATTATGAGGGTAAACGTGACGCTGCCGGAGAAAAAGTTCAGCCAGGCCAGAGGCAAGATGGCTGTAGGAATCGCTAGGTTGCCAACGACACGTAGATCGAGGTCCAAGATCTCTGTGAGACCAAGGGCAACGAAGAAGAGGCCGTAGAAAGCGATGAGGCCTGCCAGCAGAAGCGATGGATCTGGCTCGATCGGCCTCGCGACGGTGATGTACAAGCCGACGATGAGGTCGACGACACCAGCGACCAAGGCGATCCAGCCAGCGGACACGATAGGACTCTTCTTACCCACGGCACCATTGGCACCAATTCCGAGGAAGAACATTGCCTGGACGAACACCGCCAAGCCGGTGATGACAAACACCATTGTGATGGGGGGCATCGGGCGCACCTTTCGTTGGGTGGTCGAATTTTTCCAATCCGACACAGGTACTTCATAAAAGTAGAGATCTAGAGACCCGGCGTCAATCACATTTGCGCTATTTCTTAATGAGCGCCCTATGGCCGAGGAGGATTCAGACCCAATTGTGGCTGTGAAATTTCAGCCGTTCTGGGTCAGGAGGAGCGGGTGAGCCCGGTGACGATTGTTGAGCGAAGGTCAAGGGCGGTTCTGGAATCCGATCCAACGGAGACCGTGATGATGCCGGTGGTGTTGATGGCCCCCACTTTGGCCGCCGCGAGCCCGGCACCCAGGAGCACATCGACACATGATGTTGTGGTGTCGGGATCACACGTGAGAAGAAATCCGAAGCAGGGGAAGCAGTTGCACCATTGCGCAAGGGTGACCCCGGGCGGAGTGGGCAGAACATCGAGGTCGATATTCGCGCCGAATGAGCCCCACTCAAGGAGCATCGCAAGTGAACCGATGAGTCCAGCCATGCTGATGTCCTTGGCCGAAGAAGCTAGTCCGGATGCGGCGATCCGGGCGAACAGGCGTACATCATCTCCTAGTTTGAACCCTCGCTCACTAAACGAAGAGAAGAAGGGGAAATCATCACGCATGACACCCTCGATGCAGGCGGCTACGATGAGATCCTGCCCCGCATCCACATTCGTGGTCGATAAGACCTTCTCGGCGTGGCCCAGAGCGAATGCTGACACAGACGGTTCTCCCTGAGTGATTGTGAGATGCCCGCCGACGATTGGCACTCGGTAAATTTCCGCCGCATAGCGCATGCCATCCAGGACCTCGCGGGCTACAGATTCGCTGGCCACGATCGTGTCGACTATGGCGTCAGGAACAGCTCCCATTGCAGCAAGGTCGTTCACGTTGGCCAGAATCGCGGCCATACCAGCCCCGCGAGGATCAGCCTTGACGAAGGGCGGCCAGAGAGCCTCGCCGCATACGATGGCGGTGGCCCCTCCAATGAGTACAGCAGCACCGTCATCCCCGGGACCTTGAACGAATCCCGAAGGTCCGATCGCCTCGCTGACAAGCCCGATGGAGCGCTTTGCCGCGATCGCAGGGTTTGCCGCTATAGCTGCAATCAACTCATCCAGTTGCGTGCCGACACTGCTACCGTTCTCCATGAGGGCCTCCGATGTCGGTATCAGTTTTGCGGGGCGCAAGCGCTGTGAGGAATTCGGCTTCTTCACCCGAGTGAACCGTACCCATGAGGTGGAGTACCGTTCAAGCAGGCAGACTCCGTGACGAGGTGTCGTAAAGTGAATATCCGCGTAGTATAGAAGACATGATGCCGGACTTCCTCATGCTGCCTGACTTACCCAGAAAACCGCGCACCAGGGGCATGACCCATGTTCTCGACAAAGGGATCCCGATCGGGGTGATGGCTGACTATCTCGCGTCGTATGTTGACTTTGCCGATGTGTGGAAATTTGGCTGGGGCACTGCGTACGTCGAGCGTGATCTGGTGCAGAAGATAGAACTTCTGCGCAAACATGATGTGACCGCTTGTTTAGGGGGAACATTACTGGAGATCGCATGGGCGCAAGGAAAATCAGAAGCATGCCTCGAATGGGCATCGGGCGCTGGATTCGGCGCGGTTGAGGTCTCTCGGGGAACGGTGTCGATGAGTCCGGATGAGAAACAAGAACTAATCGCATTCGCAGCGAAGCGATTCATCGTCTTCGCGGAGACCGGTTACAAAAGCGCGGACCGAATCCTGCTACCAACTGAGTGGGAACAGGAGATAACCGGCGATCTTGAGGCAGGGGCTCTATTCGTCGTTGCCGAGGGCCGTGAAAGCGGGACCATCGGGGTCTACGATTCCGATGGGAGGCCACGACCCGACATCATCGATGCCGCGATTCGCGGAGCTGGACTGACGCGATCGTTCTTTGAGGCACCTCGCAAGGATCAGCAGGCATGGTTCATCAATGTCTATGGGCCAGAAGTAAATTTGGGTAACGTTGCGCCCGAAGATCTGCTTCCCCTCCACACTCTGCGCTTGGGCTTGCGGGCGGATACCGCCTTGATGATGCCAGCCGAGCAGAATGTCATGGGTGAGCGGATGTGAACGCCCTTGAGAGCGATCGATTACGCCAAACGTCGAACGTAGTCCCGAGCGAGTATCGCGGCGTTGCAGTCACCTGGGTGGAGGGACCGATGACCCGGGCTTCCATCATTGAGCAATTCAGCGACCGGGAGATCTACCGTCGCACACGCTTCATCGTCGCGCGTGAGGAGGGAGTTGGTACCTGGATCCTCGCCGTAGAGCGCGAAGATGAGGCGCCGCTTTTCTCGTTGACTACAGATGTACAGATCCTCGCTGAGCCACATGAATGTTCCTATGTGATCGATCCCAATATCGACACAGCGGTGCCGTCAAACCTTGCCCGGGTAGCAATCGATCGCGCTCCGACAGCGAAGGCTGTTGTGGTCGAGGGCCGCTATTCCCACGTTAACTTCATCCTCAATGCGGCACCCCTACGGGTGCGGGTCACGGAAGTGACCCCTCCCTTTCCGCCGAAGTTGTTCGATCAGGTGTGCAGACTCCTCGATGTGGCAGAAGACCTCGTTCCTATGGTTGCCTACCTTGATGCTGTCACTTTCGACGAACTTGCGAGGGAGGAACCCAGCGAGGTGTACCTGTTGCCGTGCAGGGGGGCCGCCGTCCTCATCGAGGATGCAGAGGTCGCGTACCTCGATGAAAGGCCAGCTCGCGAGGAGTGGACCCTACTGGGATGCGACCGCTCACTGGAGATTCACGAGTGGTTCTATGGGGACCGGCCTCGCAACATATCGATCTGCCCACGCAAGCGTCCGGACGATCTCAGCGGTCCGTCGCTGGTGAAATGCTGCCTTATTGAGTCCTCGATTGAGGTCGAAGGAGGCCGCGTCGTTGTTCCTTGGGGGGCCTCTCTGGACCAAGTAAAGGAAGGCTTGAAGGAACTCGCCCGCTTCTGGGAGCCGACGTGGGCACCCGTCTGACTGATTCGCTCGTCTACCGACACTCGTGGACGACACCAGCCCTCGACACGGTTTTCGAGGAAACACACCGCCTTCAGTCATGGCTCGACATTCTCGTGGCGCTCGCACAGGCCCAGGAGGAATTCGGCATCGTCCAGCGCGGGGTTTCCGATGCGCTGCGCGATGTCGCCAACGTGGGGAACCTTGATATCGCAGCGATTGCTGAGGAGACCCGTCGGACATCTCACTCGACCCTGGGTCTCATCCATAACCTGCAGGAGTTGGTTCCCGAGAACATCCGGGAATTCGTCTACTTCGGGGCTACCGTGCAGGACCTCACTGACACATGGTTCGGCATAGCGATGCGGGATGCAGCAGCGATCATTCGGGCCGATCTTGTGCGCGTCAAGCTGGCGGCAATCAGGCTTGCGCGCGTTCACCGTGACACTCCGATGCCAGGCCGCACCCACGGTCAGCCCGGAACTCCGATCACTTTTGGATTCAAGGCGCTCACGTGGGCAGATGAGGTGGCGCGCGGCATAGAGCGACTCGACGAGGCCAATAGCCGCTGGGCAGTCGGACAGCTTGCCGGCTCCACCGGCGGGCTTGCTTTCTTCGGTGATCACGGTGCCGCAATTCGTGCTCGCTACTGCGAATTGCTCGGTCTGGGCGATCCAGGAATGTCATGGACGTCGACGAGGGATCGTGTTGCGGAGTTCGGCACAGTCCTGGCGATGGTGTCGTCATCTCTGGCGCGGATTGGAAATGAGATTTATGAACTGCAGCGCCCCGAAATTGGGGAGTTGGGTGAGCCACATAGCGCGGCCACCGTGGGGAGCATCACGATGCCGCACAAACGGAATCCCGAGTTCAGCGAGCACCTCGACACCCTCTCCCGCATCGCCCGGGCGGCTTCCAGCGTTCTCGTCGAGGGGATGGTGGCCAGCCATGAACGAGATGGAAGAGGCTGGAAGGCCGAATGGGTGATGCTTCCTGAGGTTGCACTTACAACAGGAACAGCCGCATCCATCGCAGCCACCTTGGTTGAGGGCCTCGAAGTCAATGCGGACGCAATGCTCGCAAACTTGCGCGAGACGGGCACCTTTGGTGTCGAAGCGGTGCTCGTCGCACTCTCGTCGCGCATTGGAAAGCATCGAGCACAGGCACTTCTTCAACAGACGCTCGCCGGCCTACGCGGCGATGAGAACGCCGACGAGATCGCAACATTGATCGCTGGAGTAACAGGCGATGAGCCGCGAGAAGTTCGGCGCTGGATGGAGGCGCCCACCACCACGGGTGCCCTTATCGACGCATGCCTAGCGCGACTTGAAGGCCGTAACTGATGAACCCGACCAATCGCCACCCGCGCATGGCACTCGGGCTCTTCCCGACGCCGTTGCACCGCGCGATGAGGCTTCGAGATGATGGCTCATTCGTGCTCAAACGCGACGATCTGACAGGTTTCGGACTCGCTGGTAACAAAGCGAGGCCCCTTGAATTTCTCACCGCAGACGCGCTCGCCCAAGGTTGCGACATGGTCGTCACTGGTGGAGCGCCTACATCAAACTTCATTGGAGCTCTTGCGCAGGCGGCATATGTCGCGGGAATTCCCTGCGAAGTTCTGCTCGCGAGTGGCTCAGAAACGTCTGTTCCGGTTCAACTTGCCCGAGCATGCGACGCGAACGTACTTCGAGTGGAGTGTGATCGAAGCCTCATCGATGATGCGATTGAAAAACGGGTTTGCGAACTCGAGTCTCAGGGGCGTCGTCCCTACCTGGTGCCCCGCGGTGGCGCCAACGCTGTGGGGGCTCTCGGTTTCGCGAACGCCGCTTTCGAAATCCTCGCGCAAACAGAGGTTTTGGGCATCGAACCGAGCATGGCTACAATCGTCCTACCTACCGGCTCAGGAGCATCACTCGCTGGATTCGTCGCCGGAAGTGAGGCCGCGGGATTGAACTGGCGGGTGATCGGCGTTTCAGTGAGCAGGCCCGTAGAACAGATCTCGGCTGATATCGAACGCCTCACGTCCGCCTGTTCTGAGATCATGGGCACGACCCCGGCCAGTAGGGATGCCTTCAAGATCGTTGATCGCGCCGGCGGTAAACATGCGGGTGAGCGTGATAACCGAAGCGCTCGTCTCATGCGTAAACGCGAGGGTATCCTTCTTGATCCCCACTACGGTGCGCCTGCTTTTGATTTCGCTTTGGAACTGCCTGCTTCGCAGCGCGAACCAGTTGTACTCTGGCTGACTGGTGGGATTCCATTGGCGATTGATGGTTTAGATCTCAGTGACTCAATAGCGAGCGGGTACCGATGACGCGGGAGATTGATTCGCTGACGGAGTCCGGCTACACATGGGAGATTGCCGACGCGCCGATTCTGCACGCTGCGCTCAATCTGGCAGATCTTGACCATGCCCTCGCGCTGAGGGAGCTTGGCGTCGTATCTGATGCAGATGCGAAAACTTTGATCCGTGGTCTCCTGATGCTGCACGGTTTGTCGAGCCAGGATGTTGGCTATGACCCATCGCATGGCGAGTTAGTGACGTCACGTGAGGCCTACCTCGAAGCCCACATCGGAGATGTCGCCGGTTACCTGCGCGCGGGACGAACACGGCGCGAAGCAGTGCGCACGGCGTTTCGTATCGTTGTGCGCCGACTGGTGCTCCAACTCGTGTTGGATGCTTGCGACCTTGCCCTCATCGTTTGCGATCGCGGTGAGGAGCATGCGCGAACACTCATGCCTGACTACACGTACTTGCAGCCTGCGCAGGCATCTACATTCGGACATTATTTGTTGTCGTTCGCCGATCCGGTCCTGCGCGACGCCCAGCGGTTGATGACGGAATTCGAGAATGTCAATCTGAGCTTGGCCGGATCAGGCGGAGTGAATGGGTCACCGCTGATCAAGGATAGAGCCGCTGCCGCTGCCACTCTCGGCTTCAGCGCCCCCGCCGAGCACATTCGCGACGCGATGTGGCAGACAGACCCTTTCTCGCATGTGCTCTTTCACGCCACGTCTCTCGTCCTGGCTGAGGACCGCCTAGCGGAGGATTTGGAGATTTTTGCGAGCCGCGAGTTCGACTTTGTGCAACTGGATGATAAATCGGTTCGTCCGAGCGTCCTCATGCCACAAAAGCGCAACCCCTATGCCTTGTCGGTTGTGAGAGGTTCAGCGGGGATCATGATCGGGCGGCTCACCGGGCAGATGGCGCTAGCCAAAGCCCCATCGGCTCGCAGTGACACGTTCATCTACGCCTACGGTGAGGTGCCTCGCTCCCTTGACCTTGCTGGTCGGGTGACGCGCTTGCTCAGCAGCGTCGTTGGTGGGTTATCAGTGAATAAGGCGAGGATGATTGAAGCACTGCAGGGTGGTCACACGGAGGCAGCGGACCTTGCCACTGTCGTGATGAAGAAGTGCGGGATCGACTACCACAGTGCTCATCGTGTGGTGGCGCAGGCGATTGTTCTAGCCGAAGGGGGGCAGGACGTCCTGGCTGCACTCTCTTCAGCATTGGATGCCGCAGGTTATGAACCATTGTCAATCTGCGAATCTGATGTGGATTCAATCCTTGATCCGAGTGCACTTGTGCAGAGCAGGGATTCCATTGGTGGGAGCGCTTATTCCTCGATCATGTCGATGGTGGCACGACGACGTGCTATCGCGAATGAGTTGCGAGAGCAGGCGCGCGCTGATCTTGCGCGTATTGAGAATTGCGAGGCCTCAGTTGTCGAACGAGCGCGTACAGCATTGATCGCCTAGTGAAGGAGCCAGGAAATGACGAGAACTCAACGTAAACTGCCGACCGAAGCAAATGTTGTCAATATCGGTCTCCCATTATTCGCGGAGGCGGTGATTGAGCAGGGTGCACAGGTGACCCATGTTGACTGGCGTGTACCTGCAGGTAGTGAACCCGAAGTGCTGGCGGCGCTCACGCGCTCATATGGACCACGATCTGTTGCATACGACATCGCAAATGCTGAGGTGATTGACCGACTGGACAAAGCATCCCCCGTTCTTTCTGGGGTCGACACTGCTGGCAGCGTTATCCCGCGGATGGGTGAGCGCATGCTTCTTCATGCTGGGCCGCCAATCGAGTACGCATCTGTGTGTGATCCGCTCAAGCGTTCGATGCGTGCCGCCGTCGTCGCTGAAGGGTGGGCGATTGACGTAGATTCCGCCGAGTCCATGCTCGCGTCTGGAAACGTGGCATTAGATGCGGCAAACGATCATGACACGGTGGTACCGATGGCAACGGCTGTTGGCCCCACAACCCCGGTGTGGGTTGCTGACAACCGAGAAGCTGGCACACGAGGTTTCTCTCCTGTGAATCAAGGCCCGGGGGAGGTTCCGTGGTTCGGCCGAGAGACCCCGGCCGCAATAGGCCGCCTTATCTTCTTGCGCCAAATTGCGATGCCGCGCCTCAAGAAGATTCTGGCAGCTCTCAACGATTCGAAGGGGCCGCTCGACATCATGTCGATGGCCGCTCAGGGTGTGCAGATGGGCGATGACGTCCACATGCGCACTCAGGCGACCACCAACCTTCTCGTGCGAGACATGCTGCCGTTCATCGCAGCACTCGGCGATGACGAAGGTTCCCTGGAGTTCGCGGACTACCTCTCTAAGAACCACTTGTTCTTTCTCACGATCGCCATGGCGGCCGCGAAATCGCTGACCCTTTCTGCCGAGCAGGTGCCCAATTCCACGGTCGTGACATCAATGGCACGCAATGGCACGACATTTGGTGTGAAGGTCGGTGCCTCTCCGACCTGGCACATCACCGATGCCCCGGCGGTGGCCGATGCTCTGTACTACGCCGGATTCAACGATCAGGATGCAGCTCTCGATATAGGGGATAGTGCAGTGCTTGAACTGGTGGGCTTGGGGGGAGCCGCCGCCGCCGGATCGCCCGCTGTGGCTGCCTTTCTCGGCGGATCGATGTCTGATGCTGCGCGAGCCACCGATGAAATGACCAGAGTGTGTCTGGCGGACAGCACTCGGTTCAGGATTCCCGTGCAAGGCTTTCGCGGTACCCCGCTTGCCGTTGACGTCCGCAAAGTGGTCGAGACTGGTATTCGACCAAAGGTCACTACCGGTGTTTTGCATCGCTCGTCCGGTGGCGGTCAGATTGGTGCGGGTGTTGCGACTGCTCCAATTGAAGGGTTCCGCGCTGGACTTTTCGATCTGGATCGCAGCAGGGTTGGGATGTGACCAATCCGCCTGATATCGGACGTGCAGTCAAGGAAGCGCTTGCCAACGACGGGCAGGGGCAAGTCATCGCAGTATTCTCTCGCGCCTGCTACGTCAATATCGACGGTCACGTATTCGCTTTGCTCTCGACGTCCGACGTGAGTGGGCCGCTGCATGCACGCATGGAAGTGCTTCCAGTTTTTCAGATTGGGGACATGGCGTCAGTGGAGTCCGGAAGTCTCTACATCAAAAATGAGAAGGTGCCTCTTTCGGAGGACTGTTGGAATCCTGGGCCTCTCCCAAAAGGTGAAGGGATTGACTCGATGCTTGGGAGTGCGCTCAAGCACGAGCCCGTGCTCGACATGGGATCGGGTGAATCAGGTTCACTCGCTGACTCACTAGAGGCAGCCTGGTCACGTGGTGGCATCGGCATGGCCTGCCATCAGCTATTCGGGCGAGGTTCCGGGCTCACGCCGTCAGGGGATGATGTTGCCGCGGGCATGATGATTGCCCATTTCATGCTCGGATTGAGTGATGACGCATTTCGGTTGTCCATCGTTGCCGATGCCCCGACACATGCGATTTCACGTGCATTTCTGTCCTCTGCTGCCCGCGGTCAATCGATCGAGCCAATTCACCGACTGTTGGAGGCATGCGCGGTAGGGGACTTTCGGTCAGTGCGCGCGTGGCGAGATCGCCT
>JBIISH010000220.1:0-3650 GCA_044341115.1 Candidatus Nanopelagicales bacterium | reverse complement strand
CAGGTCATCGGCCAAAATGAGAACAACGTTGTTGATTTGTGAACTTACCGCCGGACTCGCAGTTGCTGATGGATCTGCGGTCGATGACGATGATGGCGCATCTGTTGCGACGGGGAAAGGCGTCTGAGGTGCAGGAGTGCCAACGTCTTCAACCGACGAGCTCGCCTGCGCCTCTGGAGTCTGCGCGGTCCACGAGAATCCGACAACAGCGGCAGCCACAATCGACAGCGACGTGAGTACACCTATTCCGGCATTGAGTCGACGTCGGCGGTCGGGGTTGTTCGGCCGCTGCGTAATCGGGGAGGTCATGAGGCGGGAAGGTCCTTAGATCGTTGAAGAGTTTCGGGCATCCGGATGATGAGGAAAATAGGAATGAGCGCTATCGCTGCGCCGGCAGCAAAAGCCCAGTTGAAGTCGTACAGATCGACGATCAACCCGGCCATCAACGGTCCCACTATTGCTCCAAAGTCAGACATCATCTGGTAGGTGGCAACAACGATGCCGCCCTTGCGTCCTCCCATAATGTCACCCACAACCGCCGATGGCGCAGACCCCATGAAGGCGCCCCCAAAGCCTTGAATGGCCATGGATATGAGGAAAATCACAGTTCCAGCGAGTGCTGCGGTCCCTAGTCCGTTTGTTGCGGCATCGGCGGCAGTGAGAACAATCATGCTGATTGCTGTCGCAATTGATCCGTAGAGCAGGGCTTTGCGCCGGCCCTGGGTGTCTGCCATACGACCCGCTGGCAGCAGCATCACGGCTTGAACCGCGGCGGCCACGAGAAACCCAATCCCGGAGATCGAGGCACCTCGATCGAGTCCTTCCACCACAAAAAGTGGCACGACCGAAGAGCGGAAACCGAAAACGATCATGCCGGTGACGAGGTTTGCTCCGAGCGCAGCCTGATAGGCGCGATCTTTCAGAGCAACGCGTAGTTGCTCCAACTTGCCAGACTCATCCCCAGCAACTGCATTTTCGCGATCGCGAAGTTTGGCTTTGGTCAACATGGTCAGGGCAACCACACCTGCAGCACCGACAGTCACGGCGTAGACGAAGAAGGGTGCCCTGATCGACCAGGCGACAACGAGCCCGCCTACAGCGGGACCGGCCACGCCGCCGAGCAAGAAGCCGCCTTGGAAGGCTCCCGCAGCTCGGCCTCGTTGCGATGAGTCAACAACGCGCAACAGCAGCGCCATTGCCGAAACGGTAAACATCGAAGATCCCAGTCCACCTGCACCACGCAACACAAGGAGTTGGGGCAGGTTCTGAGAAAAACCTGCTGCGGCGCTTGAAATGGCAACGATGAAAAGTCCGGTAGCGAGCACGGTGCGCTCACCTAACCGATCCACGAGAGTTCCTGCAAGGGGAGAGGTGATGAAACGCACGAGGGCGAAGACTGAAATGACCGAACTCGCCTCCAGCGCACTCACATCGAAGTTGCTGGCAAAAATCGGTAGTGAGGGGAGCAAAATTCCGAACCCGAGTGCCACGCAAAACGCGATAGCCGTGAGGACCGCGACCTCGGAAGGGAGTCCGGCCAGGAGAGGGGTGCGTGTGACGGCTCTGCCGAGCCGGTTCCTTCGGCTCACAGGTCTATTGCGGCAGATGTCTCGTGTGATGCCAGTGCCGCCTGAAAGACCTGGTGCGACAGCAAAGCTTCTTCAGGTCGGGCGGTGCCGAAACGGTCGCCGAGTTCACCAGCGCGTTCAGCAAAATATGCCGCCCACATCTGTAGAAGCGCATCGGAAAATCCGAACTCGAAGATGCCACCGGCCACGGTTGGCCACACGGACACATTGCCGGGCTGCACTTCTTCCCAGATTTGTTCACCGTCGCGCCGGACGAACCGCTGGTTTGACGTGGGATTACGGGTCGAGAAACGAACGCCACCATCCATGCCCATCGCTTCAAAAGTCCAGGTGTTCATATTTCCTGGTGCGATTCGGCGGGTCTCCCACAGCATCGAAAAATCGCGACTGGGGTGTTGAGGATCTGTTGCCTTGATAGCGAGCAGGGCGTTATCCCAGGTATCGCATGCCACGGGTTGAGACGTTGAAGCATCGATCCGCGATGTGACGATGTTGTCGAGCATCGAATAAACGCTGCGTGGTAGGTACCCAAGGCGTAAAGGAACGTGGGCCACATGCAATCCAAGATCACCCATCACGCCGATTCGGCCGCAGTATTCGGCAATGCGTTTCCAGTTGATGGGCTTGGTTCGATCGAGATCCGAGGAATGTGCAAAGCCGGATCTGACATCGACCAGTTCGCCAAGTGCACCGGACTTTGCAAGTGCGTAGCTTCGAAGCGCGCCGGGGAAGAAAGGCATCTCACTCGAGACCCGAACAAAGGACGAGGAATCGACGAGTGCGGCCATGATGTTATGCGCGGCATCTAGATCGATCCCGAATGGCTTCTCGGCCAAGAAATCTTTCCCGGCCTGTGCGGCAGCCACATAAATCTCTTCATGCACATTGTGTGGAACGGCGATGTATAGAACGTCAATGGTCGGATCGTCAACGAGCACCCGCCAGTCGTCGGTGAGGGTTTCGACCGTGCTGATTTGCTCAAACCACGAGCGAGCAGCTGGATTGGGATCTGCAACTGCAACGATTTCTGGAATTACTGGGTGATCGACTAGTTGCAGCCACCTGCCACACACCACGGCAAGTTCGCGACCCATAAGGCCGCCGCCGATGATGCCGATTCGAACACGTTGTTTACTCATTGGTTGACTCATTGCACTACTTCAGGAACTTCTCGGCTTCATCGACACTTGCACCATCGTGCAACATCGACATCAGGGCGTTTGTCATTCCCACGGGATTATCATGCTGAACGATATTTCGGCCGTACACGATTCCTGCAGCGCCCTGCTTCAAAACTCCGGCGGTTCGTTCGAGCAGCTCGCGATTAGGAACCCGGCCTCCACCGCGCACGAGCACCGGGATACCGGATGCAATCTTGATGACGTGGTGGTAGTCGGAGGGATCATCAGTTGGATCGGCCTTGATGATGTCTGCGCCCAACTCGACGGCTTGGCGCACGATGGGCAGGATCTTCTCAAGGTCGCCATTGACGGTGTACGAGGAAGAGTCTGTTTCTTTCATGACGAGAGGTTCCACCATGAGCGGCATGCCATATTTTGTGCAATCCTCGCGGGCGGTCAGAACATTCTGAATACAGGCTTCGCGAACTTCCGGGTGTCCGGGTAGTTCGAAAAGATTCACCACGATGCAGGCTGCATCGAGTTGCACGCCGCGTCTGGCCGGCTCAGGGATCATCAGGCTGAACATGTGATCGGGCAGTGGGGCTCCGTAGACATTTGCTACGTCGGTGCGCATTACCAGCGCCGGGCGGGACCGTCCGCCCTGTGACTGAAGCAGTCGGGCTTGTCCCTGCGTGAGCTGGATGGCATCGGGCGCTGCATCGGACAGAGTGCGGACCGCAGAGTCGAGGTCTTCGATGCCATTGAGGAATGAGCGCTCACCGAAGAAACCGTGGTCGATCGCAATATCGAGGCAACGGCCCGACTTGGGGTTGAACATTCGATTGAGTCGATATGTTGCGTCAGACACGATTCTCCCTTGTGGACGTGAACGATGGAATCAGCGTTCACTCTATCCTCAGGCGCGAAGATCGATTATGGC
>JBIISH010000219.1:0-3665 GCA_044341115.1 Candidatus Nanopelagicales bacterium | reverse complement strand
CCGAAGCCGATCGGATTACCCGCTGCGCTCAGCGGTACCTCTTCAACAGCGGTCATGCCTTCACCTCATTCTCGGCCGGGTGCTCTGCGGCCCACTGGATCGCGGAAACAATGTTCTTGTATCCGGTGCAACGGCAGAGCTGGCCGGAGATGCCCTCGCGGATCTCTTCCTCAGAGGGGTGCGGGTTGTTGTCGAGGATCCAACGGCCGGTCATCATCATGCCCGGGGTGCAAAAACCGCATTGGAGTCCGTGGCACTCGATGAAACCCTGCTGGATCGGGTCGAGCTGACCGTTCTTCTCTAGGCCCTCAACAGTGGTGACCTCGCGGCCATCCGCCATTGCGGCGAACATCGTGCAACTCTTGACCGGTTCGCCATCGACCCACAGCACGCAGGTGCCGCAGTTCGAGGTGTCGCAGCCCCAGTGGGTGCCGCGCAGGCCAACGTTGTCGCGAATGAAGTGCACGAGCAGCGTGCGGGGTTCGCACTCCTTGGTGACTGACTCACCGTTGATGGTCATCGTTACCTGCATGTCAGGCTCCCTGGCTTGATTGGACGGAACGGCGCAGGGCTCGCAGTGTGAGCTCCTTCGCAAGGTGCTTCTTGTAATCGGCTGGGCCGCGCTGATCGGAGGCCGGATCGCAATGATCTGCCGCGATTGCCGCTGCTTGCGCGAGGTTTTCTTCGGTTGCCTCTTTGCCGATCAGGAATGCTTCGGCTTCAGGTGCCGAGTAGTGCGGTGCACCGACGGCCGCGAGGCCAATGCCGCAGTCCTCAACAACGCCATTCTTGACGACGACGAATGTTCCGACCGATGCAACTGCCCAGTCACCAATGCGGCGCTCGACTTTCTCGTAAGCACTGCCAGCACCCGGGCGGATCGGGATGCGGATCTCCGTGAGGATTTCGCCGTCTTCGACCTGGGTGGTGTAGGGGCCGTAGTGGAATTCGCGCATGGGCACGGTGCGAGAACCCTGCGCATTGCGGATGACCACGGTGCCGCGAAGTGCTGAACCGAGAGCTGACAGGTCCTCTGCCGGATCGGCCTGGCAGAACGAGCCGCCCACTGTGCCGCGGTTACGAACAACCGGGTCAGCGATGACCTTCTCGCATTCGCGAAATGCCGCGTAGTGCTCGAACAGGATGGGGGAATCGAGCACCTCGCGGTGGCGGACCATCGCACCGATGACAATCTCGTTGCCTTCGATCTTGATGTGCTTCAGTTCGTCGAGATCATTGATGTCAACGAGCATCTCGGGACGAGCGAGGCGAAGGCGCATCATCGGGATCAGGCTGTGACCGCCCGCCATGATGCGTGCTTCGTCACCGTACTTCTGCAATTGTGCGAGGGCATCATCGACCGACGTGGCTCGCACATAATCTGTTGGTGCGGGAGTTTGCATCCCTCACCCCTTCCGGTTGTTCGACTGTGCTGCGGATTTTCCACGAACACAGAGTGGATGTGTTGGGTTCTGCACGTGCATTGAGACTTACCTGCTTCTAGCGAGCGATGAGCCACCACACGACGCCAACAACAATGAGGGCGCCGATGACAACGGGAAGTGCACGCTTGAGAACTGGGCCCATTGCGACTGAGCCAAGATCGAGTGCTTCGGCTTGCTTCATTGGTGCCGGTGCAGCTTGAGCACTTACGCCCTCAACTACTACCGCGGTGCCAGTGGCGGCGGCCGTTGCTCCGGCTCCCCGCGCACCGATGACCTGCTCCAAGTTGCCCGCGAATTGATCAACGAGGCGGCCAGCTACATCTTGCATAACGCCGCGACCGAACTGCGCTGCCTTACCAGTGATGGTGAGGTCGGTGGTCACGTCAACGCGGGTCGAGTTGGGGCCTTCTTGCACCAATGTTGTGGTGACGAGAGCTTTTGCCGTGCCGGTGCCGCGGGACTCCTTCCCCGTACCCTCGATCACCGCCACATGGGCAACGTCATCTTTCGAGACGAAACGCGCCTCACCGCCGTAGACCATGGAAACCGGGCCCAACTTCACCTTCACGTTGCCCGTGAATTCATCACCATTCACTGTCTCGAGGGTGGCACCTGGCATGCAGGGTGCGATTGCCTCCACGTCGAGCAGCGTTTTCCACGCAGTTTCGACGTCAGATGGGACAGTGAACGAGTTTTGCAGCTCCATGAGAATCCTCTCCGGGCGCACGCCCGATTGCCCCCAAAAAATGTGGTACGAGTCACCCTAGATCCGTCGTGCACATCATGGGTCCCAAATGACCAAAATTGGACATTACGGGGACAGCTTTGAATGGATTGGATAGACAGATAGGTGGATAGATAGAGTCCTGAGCATGGTCTCGGGCGCTGGCGTGCAGTCGGTCGATGTGCACCTTTTCGCTGCCGCAAGAGCCGCCGTCGGCAGCCCGCAGGTGCAGGTGAAACCAGGGACTCTGGCAACGGTCTGTGCCGAACTCGATGCCCGATATCCGGGCTTCGCGGCCGTCCGGCCACGGTGTTCATTCCTGCTCAATGAGGTCGCCATGCACGGCGACCCAGCCACGATTGAGATTCCGGCGGGTTCCCGCGTGGACGTGCTCCCACCATTCGCCGGTGGTTAGTTACGCACTTACGCGCGCAGGTCAGCCTCCGATAGCTGACATTGGCCGCGCTGGCTGAATGAAACTCGCATCGTTAATCCCGTGCCCTGGCAACTTGGATCGGGTGACCTGATGCAAAATCTGCTCGATCCCCTCGCGCCGGGTCGCCTCGTCTACGCTTGAATCCCGAACAACGGCACGCACGTCGGTTTCCTCAGTTGAGAACAGGCAGTTTCGGAACTGACCATCAGCGGTCAGGCGCAGGCGATCACAGGCAGCGCAGAACGGCCGAGACACACTCGCGATGATGCCCACGGTTGCCGGGCCCCCATCAACGTAGAACTCTTCCGCGGGAGCAGAGCCTCTGCCTTCAACCGGGGTGAGCGTGAATTCAGCGCTGAGCATCTCGAGGATGTCGTCGGCGGTGATCATTTTTGGTCGGGCCCACAGACCACCAGCATCGAGTGGCATCTGTTCGATGAAACGTAAGTTCCAGCCGTTATCGAGTGCATGACGCAACAGCGCCACGGCTTCGTCGTCGTTCACTCCGCGCATGAGAACCGCGTTCACCTTGACCGGTAGCAATCCCGCAGCTTTGGCGGCCTCGATGCCGGCGATCACATCATCGAAACGATCTCGGTGGGTCAATGCCTTGAAGCGATCACGATCAAGGGTGTCAAGGCTCACGTTCACCCGCTGGAGTCCGGCATCGGCGAGCGGCTGCGCAAGATCGGTGAGACGCAAAGCATTAGTGGTCAGCGATATTGACGGCGCATGAGGCAGCGCATAAATGCGCTTCACGACGTCGACGATGTCTGGGCGCAAGAGCGGTTCACCACCGGTGAGCCGAACACCATCGATTCCCATCGACGTTGCAACATCGAGCACCAACATCAATTCATCAGTGGTGAGCAGATGATCGCCGGGGATCCAATCGGAGAAATCCGCAGGCATGCAATAGGTGCAGCGCAGGTTACAGCGATCGGTAAGTGACACGCGAAGATCGCGATGCACCCGGCCAAAGCCGTCAATCAGCGAACTCATGCGCAATTCACCCACTCATCGGTTCCATCAGCGAAGACCTGATGCTTCCACACTGGCA
>JBIISH010000018.1:0-13129 GCA_044341115.1 Candidatus Nanopelagicales bacterium | reverse complement strand
AACCCGCTACTTCCTCGCCAACGCCGGAGTGGGCTTAGACGCCGCCATCATCGAAGCGATGGATCGGCAGCGCGCCAAGGGCAAAGTCGCCTCTCCTGCCCGATACCTCGCCACGACGATTACCGAGTTCTTCTCGAAATCAACCCGCAAAGCACCCGGCCTGACCCTTGAGCGACCGGGGGGTGAACGGGTGGATCACGCCATGGTGGCGCTGGTCCAGAACACCTCTCCCTGGACGTACTTCGGTGCCTGGCCGTTGGACCCCTGCCCTCAGGCGTCCTTCGACACCGGCCTTGATGTTTTTGCAGTTCAGGCCCTCAATCCCATCACCACAATGCGCGCCGCACTTCGCATCGTGTGGCGAATCAGGGCTGGTTCAGCCGGCAATGCCATCACGGTGTGGCACGACCAGCACGCTTTCACGGTGGCTGCTGATCCACCCGCACCTCTGCAGGTCGACGGCGAATTCGTCGGAAATATCACCTTGGCCACCTTCACGGATGTACCCCGAGCGCTGCGGGTGATTGTCTGACTTGATTTCCGGATTAATCCGACAAATGGTACAGATGTGACGCATTAGACACGCCCAAGGGCCGATTAACTCCTCAGAAGGCTTGTGAAGCAGCGTCTCCTCTGGAACGCTATATGCACCAACGCCTGAACTAGCTGGCTGCCTTCCTCCGAGGGCCGGCAAGGATCTTCACTGCTCCTTGGCGTCAGCCAGCACGTGAAAGCGATCACGAGCGCCGGAATTTTCCGGAGCCTAAGCAAGGAGCGAGCCGCATGGACTGGCGCCACGAGGCTGCCTGCCGTGACGAAGACCCGGAATTGTTCTTCCCGATTGGCAACACCGGGCCAGCACTGGTCCAGATCGAGGAAGCAAAAGCGGTCTGTCGTCGGTGCAGTGTTGTCGATGAGTGCTTGAAATGGGCTCTTGAAACTGGCCAGGACGCAGGCGTGTGGGGCGGGCTTAGCGAGGATGAGCGCAGAGCACTGAAGCGTCGTAACGCTCGTCTTCGGGCTCGCACAAACGTCTAGGTAAGTCTTGCCACGGGAACACTCACTTCAGCAGCGGTTCCCATTGCTGCCTCTCGGTCGTTCAGCGCGAATTTCCCGTGCAGGTCTGATTCGACCAACGACGTCACGATCTGTAAACCCAGACCAGCATGGTCCTGCCAAGGACTCGCCAACCCAACGCCGTCATCTTCTACCAAGATAGCTATTTCCGTCGCACTGCGCTGCAATCGAACGTCGATGACCGACGCCTGAGCATGCTCAATGGCATTGTGCAGCAATTCTGATACCACCATGGCGAGCGGAGTCGCGATCTCCGCTGACAAAGTGCCCGCATCCCCATGGCGCTCGATCCGAGGCGAGGTTCCACCTGCTCCCACATCACGAACCAGGTCGATCAGCACATCCACCATGGAATCGACGCTGACCATCTCCCCCGGTTCTGTGGCCAGCGCCGCATGCACTACGGCAATCGCCGAAATCCGTAATTGTGCTTCTGCCAGCGCCGACTTAGTTTCATCATTTGTTGCTCTCCGCGCCTGCAGTCGCAAGAGGGCAGCCACCATTTGCAGATTGTTCTTGACCCGATGATGGATTTCCTTGATGGTGGCATCTTTTGATATCAAAGCCCGCTCTCGTCGACGGATATCGGTTGTATCACGCAGCAGAATCACAGCTCCGTGAGATTTTCCGTCATACACCAACGGGATACCGCGCATGAGTACTGCGGCTGATGGGCTCTCGATATCCACCGGGCCGTGCCGCTGGGCGAGGCGCACTGCCACAGGTGAAAGTTCGGATCCGACAACATCTATGGCAAGTCCCAACCGTCGCAAGGCACTAATCGCATTGGGACTCGCATACTCGACGATTCCGGTTGAATCAAGGAAGACTATGCCGTCTCCAACTCGAGGGTTTCCTGCGGCCGAGGTGACGCGCTCGTTCGGCGGGAAGGAACTCTCAGCAACCATGCTAAAGAGAAGGTCGGCAATGTTGAGATACACCTCTTCGAGCTGACCAGCTACTCGGGGAGCCGCCGAGGCTCTGCGTTCAATCACGGCGATCACCGATCCTGAAACTCGGACCGGAAAAGCTTCAGCACCGCGCGGCAGAGTTGGCCGAGATAGATCGCGCGTAGTTACTGCAGTGCCAAAACTCAGGGCCTGATCCACCGCCGGAATTCGACCTTTGGGGGCGAAAGTCCCCACTATGTCGGCTGGGACAACCGTTGGTGCTGTCGTTGGTCGCACTTGAGCAGCTGCAACGAGTCCGCCCTCATTCCAGGTGGGCAACCACAACACAAGATCGCTCAGCGCCAGATCTGCTAGCAGCGACCAATCACCAACGAGCCCAGATAGATGATCTAAGTCCGATGGGCGCAGATCGGTGTGTTCCTCCACCATGCGCGCAAGAATGGCCACGAGCACAGGCTAACTAGTGCCGTTCCAAGAATTGGGAGCAGTGGCGTTATCGCGAGCACACACGGTTGATGAGCTCGGCCGGATCTACCGCGTCTGACTCCCCACCGCTGCGCCAAAATTCAAAGTGCAAGTGGACAGCTCCCGGGGAACCGCTGTCGCCCATAGTGCCGATGACCTCGCCCGCCTTGACGGGCTGTCCACTCTGTACGAGCACGTCGTCCATATGGCCGTAGTAATACATGCTGCCACTCTCGCCCCGAAGCACGATCTGAAGGGCGCCGTTGCTTTGCCGTTTGGTGCGATTGATTCTGCCGTTCTCAACCGCGCGAATGGGAGCACCGCGCTCGTCCATCAAATCAATGCCCATGTGCTTTCGGGAGCCACGATCTGCTCCCCATCCATCACCGATGCTGATCGAGTCGACCGGGCAGACTCGACCAGGCGAGGAGTCATTTCGATTTTTGCGATCGGCTTGAGCTGGTGCTGCGATACCCATCGCGAGAACGACTGACATAGAGCTGGCTATGACCATCCATGTACGACGCATTCGGTTACGTTACCCAACCGTTACCAATACTGCACCCAGGGCCCCCGTCAAGGGGACAAATCGGACATCCGTCAGGGCGTGATGACCACGAGCACATCGCCCTCACGGACCACGTCGCCCACCACGACACTGATCTCCGTGATGGTTCCGGCGACCTCGGCTAGTACTGGAATTTCCATCTTCATGGACTCCAGAATCACCACTTCATCGCCCAACACGACCTGCTGCCCCAACTCGACGAGCACTGAATGGATCGATGAGACCAAATCAGCACGCACATGCACGCTCACAGTCGCTCCTGGGTTCGAGGGGGAGTTCAACCCTACTCACTCTCGCCAGGAGCCTCATAGACAATCGAGACCTGCGAAATCATCGTGACAATGGCCACTCGGAGGTGGGAGGGGGCCGGCTCACATCGGCAGGACCTGCCCACCAACCCCTTGACGAAGGCCTGCGCCTGAAATTCACCCTGACACGGAACACACGTCTCGAGGTGCTCGTGAATCTGCCTTTCCCTGGGCAGTTCGAGCTCTTTGTCCACGAAAGCACAGAGCTCGGTCAGCACTCGCTGACAAGGAGGATGGTCACTCATCTGCGCTCACCTCACTCCCAATATCTGAATCTGGCGGAATCAGTCCGCGCTCCCTCGCATATCCATGTAACGCATCGCGAAGCAATTTCCTTCCCCGATGCAGCCGCGACATCACGGTGCCCATCGGAGTGTCCATGATTTCGGCGATTTCCTTGTACGGAAAACCCTCGACATCTGCCAGATACACGGCCAGCCGAAAATCATCAGGTAGATCCGCCAAAGCTGCCAGCACCTCCGCATCGCCGATCCGCTCCAGCGCCTCCACCTCGGCAGAGCGCATCCCTCCGGGCAACCGAGCATCTATCCCGTGGATTTGTGCGTCCGTGAGGTCATCAACGGACTCCGAGAAAGGCTGCCGTTGTCCTTTTCGGTAATTGTTGATGAAGGTGTTTGTCAGGATTCGAAAGAGCCAAGCCCGCAGATTTGTACCCTCAGTGAAGGAATCAAAGGACGCATACGCCTTGGCGTACGTCTCCTGAACGAGGTCCTCAGCGTCAGTCGGGCTCTTGGTCATCCGCAAACCAGCCGAATACAACTGATCGAGAAACGGCAGAGCATCTCGCTCGAAACGAGCTCGCGTGGCTTCCGTGGCTATCACCACAAGCCCTCCGACTCTTCCTGAACGGGCTCCACTAAAGCTGGACCGTTATTCCTGACCGCATTCACCATTCTCGAGACCGGGAAAGCATCTAGGGGCCCGACTCGGAGTTGCGCTTCCCCGTTTGGATCAAGCAGTTCAGTTACCTGCTCGGTGGGGGTTTCCGGATTCAACCAACGGGACCACTCGGATTTCGGCAAGAGAACCGGCATACGGTCATGGATCATCGAAATTTCCGCCCGCGGCTCGCGCGTCAAGATTGTGAAAGTTTGGCGAATCGGCGCTTCGGGATTTGTCGGATCGCTCCATAATTCATGCAAGCCGGCCATGGCCAGAGTTGTGCCATCCGCGGCGTGGATGTAGAACGGCGATTTAGTGGGTCGATACCACTCGTAGTAGCCACCGGCAGGTACCAGACAGCGGCGCTTGGCAACGGCTCGTCGAAATGATGGCTTCGTTTCAGCGGTCTCGGAGCGGGCATTCGTCAATTTGCTTGCGATCGCGGGGTCTTTAGCCCACGACGGAATAAGGCCCCAGGTCGCCAGATCTAGTAGCCGGGCGCCATCTTCGACCTGCCGAATGATGCAGGTGGACATTGACGGGGCAATGTTGTAGTTCGGCAACCATTGCTCCACGACTGAGATATCAACGTCGAGCTCTCTGACCAACTGGGCGACATCGATAGCCAACGCGTATCTCCCGCACACGCCCTCAGAGTAGGCGGCAAGCCGGTCGCACCACACCAGTAGCCTAAAGATCGTGCAGCAGTCAGAAAGTGCCAACGAAGGCACATGGTGGTCCGCGCCTACCTGCACTCACCCTGTTCACTCCACCGTCGATGTTCCCGGCTCAAAATCGGCCAGCAACCGCGCACTCGTGCTCAGCGCTCTCTCTGACGGCCCGAGCACCATCACCGGCCTCCTTGATGCTCGCGATACCCAACTCATGATCGCCGGACTCCGTGCGCTGGGCGTGGGAATCGACATCTCCGAACCGGATAGTTCAGGCAATGTCACTGCGCAGGTCACGCCCGCAACCTTGACCGGTCCTGCCGATATTCACGTGGGACTTGCTGGCACGGTGATGAGATTCCTGCCGCCCGTGGCAGCTCTTGCCACCGGCACAATCTCATTTGACGGTGACCCACATGCCCGGGTTCGCCCGATGCAATCGATGTTCGACGCACTGACCCTCCTGGGTGTCACAGTCGCTGGCACTTCTGGCCATCTGCCGTTTTCACTCAGTGGAGAAGGCCTCGTTCGTGGCGGCACAATTTCTATCGACGCCTCGGCATCTAGCCAATTCGTTTCCGGGTTACTTCTCAGCGCTGCGCGATTTGAGAACGGGCTCACCATCGAACATGTAGGTCCGCCCGTTCCGAGCCTTCCGCACATCGACATGACGATCACCATGCTGCGCGACCACGACATCGACGTTGACACGGATGGATCCACCCGGTGGACTGTCCATCCAGGTGTTATCCGCAGTCGAGATCGTCTGATCGAACCTGATTTTTCCAATGCTGCACCCTTCTTGGCTGCTGCACTCATCACTCGCGGCACGGTCACCGTTTCCCGGTGGCCACACGCCAGCACCCAACCGGGGATCGCGATCGGTGAACTCCTAGAACGCATGGGCGCTCACGTCACTCTTGAAAACTCTGGACTCACCGTCACAGGTACCGAGCCGATTCGAGGAATCGATGCCGACCTCTCAGCAGTCGGAGAACTCGCGCCCACCATTGCAGCGCTTGCAGCCCTTGCCACGGAGCCATCAAGATTGACCGGGATCGCTCACCTGCGCGGTCACGAGACCGATCGCCTTGCCGCCCTCACTCGGGAACTCAACGGACTCGGTGGCGACGTGGTCGAATTAACTGATGGCTTACTCATCACCCCAGCGAATCTGCACAGCGGTCGCTTTCACACATATGACGACCACCGCATGGCTACTGCCGGGGCGCTGATCGGGCTGCAGGTGCCCGGCGTTGAGGTTGAAAACATCGCGACCACAAACAAGACAATCCCGGACTTTCCAAGGCGCTGGAGTGCACTTTTGATGGATCATTCGTGAGTCGTCAGCACGAAAGACTTGACGAAGACGATGTGCGGGTGCGCCCGGGCAAGCACAAGTCCCGGCCACGCACCAAGGAACGCCCAGAACACCTAGAAGCTACCGATGCTCAGGTCACCACCGTTGATCGCGGGCGATTCACCATTTTGTATACCAACGGCGCCGAAGGTTACGCCGTCAAAGCGCGCGAACTTGGCCGTAAGGGCATCGTTGTCGGCGACCGAGTGCATGTGGTGGGCGATCCCACTGGTGGCATCGACTCCCCCGCCCGGATCGTCCGCCGTGAAGAGCGATCCTCAGTGTTGCGCCGAACCGCCGACGACTCCGATCCGGTCGAGCGCATTTTGGTAGCGAATGCCGATCAACTGGGCGTGGTGACCGCCACTGCAAATCCCGACCCGAGCACCGGCCTGATTGATCGCGCGCTCGTGGCGGCTCTGGATGCTGGCCTCCGCCCGATTTTGATCATCACCAAAGTCGACGTGGCAAGCCCTGATGAACTCATTGCAACGTATGCACCACTTGATGTCCCGATCTACCTCATCGGCAATAAGCAGGTCACCGAAGAGCTCAGGTCTGCACTCACAGACCACCACACTGTTCTGGTCGGTCATTCGGGCGTGGGTAAATCCACCATGGTCAATGAATTGGTGCCCGACGCCGATCGACGCATCGGACACGTCAACCTTGTCACCGGAAAGGGTCGACATACCTCAACGAGTGCGATCGACTTTCCCCTGCCAGGGGGTGGGTCCATCATCGACACCCCTGGCATCCGCTCATTCGGATTGGCTCACGTCACGGTGGAAGCTTTGATCCGGCCTTTCGAGGATCTGCATGCGCTCACGGAAAACTGCCCGAGAAGTTGTTCCCACGATGAGCCCGATTGCGCATTGAACAATCTCGACGATCCAGTTTTGATGAGTCGAGTGGCTGGACTGCGACGCCTACTGCGTAGCCGCAGCGAAAGCGCCGATTGATCCCCACACTGCTTCAGCGCCCGAATGACCGGTGAGTGCTGTCAAGACGATTGTCCCTACAGATACCAAGACGACCACGCCAGCAAAAATTCTCAGGCCAATCGGTCTACGCCGGTTCCCTGGAATCCCTCGGTCCAAGAGCCAGAAAATGGTGACAACAGCAAAAAACACAATGGCGCCAGCGGGTAGCACATTTCCGTAGTTGACGTGACTTGCGGGCGCTCCAACCTGGAGTGCGAGTTCTTGCCCTGACGACCTCGAGATGAGTGCGGCCACGGCTCCTACCAACGCTCCAGCGACCACGATCAACCCAAAGCGCTTGGACCAGGCAGGGCGAAATGCAATCGCGATGGCACCGAGGGCCGACAACGGCAGCATGACCACAGTCAGATGCACGATGAGGGGGTGGAGGGGCAGCCCAAGCACGAGCTCAGATTAGTTGGGCAGCAATGGTTTCACTACGCACAGGGTCTCCCCTGAGCAATAGTCCGTTAGATTGTCGCCGTGCCAAGTGACATAACTGCCCCTGACTTTGCTGAAGACTTTGCAGAAGACCTTTCCCTGGCTCTACGCCTCGCGGATGCAGCCGATCAGATTTCCATGGATCGCTTTGGTGCTCGTGATCTCGTCATTGAGACTAAGCCGGATCTAACGCCGGTGAGCGATGCCGACCGAGCCGTAGAGCTGGCGATTCGTCGCATGCTGGACGTTGAGCGACCTCAGGATGCGATCCTTGGCGAGGAGTTTGGCTCCACAGAAGGCCAACGTCAATGGATTCTCGATCCCATAGATGGCACAAAGAACTACGTTCGCGGGGTGCCGGTCTGGGCGACCCTCATCGCCTTGATGGTCGACGGAGATGTCGTGGTGGGGGTTGTCTCGGCGCCAGCTCTCGGGCGCAGGTGGTGGGCTATGACAGGTGGTGGCGCATTTGCGACAAGTCCGGGCGCAATTCAAGCTCGTCCGATCAAGTGCAGCCAAGTGGCTGACGTCACCGACGCTTCCTTCTCCTATTCCGACGCAGTCGGCTGGGAAACTCGCGGCGCTGAAGCTGGTTTAGCTGAACTACTGCGTACCACATGGCGGCAACGCGCCTACGGTGATTTTTGGTCGCACATGATGGTTGCTGAGGGTGTGGTGGATATTGCTGCCGAGCCCGTTCTTGAGACCTATGACATGGCGGCCCTGATACCGATCGTCAGAGAGGCCGGCGGGATCATCACCTCCTTCGATGGCGGTTCTGCCTTGGGGGGCGGTTCTGCACTGACCACGAACGCACTTCTTCACGATCAGGTCGCACTTGTGTTCAGGGGGTGACAAAACTCCTGATGAGGGGTCACGATTAGGGCCTCTGCCCTGGAGGCCTCGACTGGAGGTGCCTCATGCAACTCTCATCCATTTTGTTGAGCAAAGGTAATTTCGTTGCCACTATCTCCCCCGATGCGAGCGTGGCCGATCTCGTCACCGAGCTCGCGAAACATCAGATCGGCGCGATGATTGTTTCCGTCGACGGTGAATTCATCATTGGGATCGTGTCCGAGCGTGACATCGTGCGCGCTCTCGCTGACGGTCCGAGCATTCTCGAGCAGCCGGTGGCCGCGATCATGACAAGCACAGTGCACGTTGCACCACCTGAAGCTCACATCGACGAGTTAACCGAAATGATGACCGAACGGCGAATCCGTCACGTACCGATTACCGATGAAACCGGACGCATCTTGGGCATTGTCAGCATCGGTGACATCGTGAAGACCCGACTTGGAGAGTTGGAGACTGAGCGAACTGCACTGCTGGAATACATCAACCGCGGCGGTTGATGCGAACCGGTGATCCGTTCTTGGGCCTAATGGTGACCAGCGGTGCGCCTGTGGGCATTTCGGGAGTAAGAGGCGATACGTGGAATGCTCTGGCCAGTTCGGCCAACATCAGCACCCCTTCAACATTGGCAAAGTCGCGGCCGATACACAGTCGCAGTCCGGCACCAAAGGGAATGAAGGCATCCCGCTCATAAGGACGCAAGAAACGATCAGGGTCGAACTTGGCAGCATTTGGCCACACCTCTGGATGACGATGCAATAGGTAGGGACTCATGATGATGAGCGCACCATCTGGAATGTGGTGCCCTGCAAGTTCATCATCACCCAAAGCAGCGCGGGTGATGAGCCACGCGGGTGGGTAAAGCCGGAGTGTCTCGTCGAAAACCGCTTTGGTGAATGTGAGTTCGCGATAGTCGGCGAGAGTGCCGGGCCTGGACCCCAATACCCGATCCGCTTCGGCTGCGACCCGTTCTTGGATCTCGGGATTGCGCGCTAGCAAGGACCATGACCACGACAGCGCACTGGCTACCGTTTCGTGGCCTGCCACGATGAAAGTGACGATCTCGTTGCGGATTTCTTCTTCGGAGAGGGCGGCCCCGCTTTCATCGCGAGAACTGCGCAGTAGGTCGATCATGTCTGCACCTGCAGCATCGTCTGCCACTGCACCTTCACGCTGCGAAAGCATGCGAGATACGGCCGCATCGAGTTTTGCCACTGAACGCGAAAGTTTTCGGTTACCTGGAGTGGGCAGCCATGCAGGTGGACTCAATGGCACCCGGGCGCGGGCGATGACCACATCAAGTGCGTCAAGGGTCGCCGAGGTGAGTTCGTGAGCATCACTAGACAGATCCGTTCCGAATAGCGCGTGACCGACAACCTCCAGCGCTGCATGCATCATGTATTCGTCGGCATCCACGATGGAACCGTCGGGCAGAGCAGACCATTGGGCGATCACACGCCGGGTTGCACTCGATACGTGACCCACCACCGCATCGAGGGTCTCGTGATGAAAGGCCGGCTGCACGAGCGGCCTTTGCCGGCGCCATGCCGGGGTGTCTGCAGTGAGCAAGCCTTCACCAGTAACAAGGGAAAGTGCCTTGTACTGAATGGTCGATTTTCCATAGTTGCGCGAATTTCCTACGAGTACTCGTCGAACCGCTGCGGGATCATTGACGAGATAACTCGGTGGCCGAGGAATGGGAAACTGCACTACATCGCCGTATTGACCCCATACCGAGTTCAAATACTGGAGGGGGTCACGGCGGATTGCGCCCATCGCTGTGAGCATCTGCGGGCCTAAGGGGCCCGGTGCGGTCGCCGGAGTGCCGAGGAAGTGGGTAGGGCGTTTGCGAGAGCCCACTGCTATCCCAGCACCGGTGTCTCTTCAACGATGATCCGAACCCGACCGCTCACATGCGCAATGGAGTCTGCAGCAACCCCTTTACCGATCTCGGTTTCGTAGGCTGCCTCGAAATCTTCACGTGAGTTGAACCACAACTCCGTGATTCCGTCGATCTCCACATTTTGATCGTCGGAGATGAGGTTGAACATGATGCGCTGGACGCCCGGTAACTGCCGAGCCATGGGAGCGTGCTCCCCCAACCACCAATCAGAAAATTCCTGATGGGTCATGTCGGAACGGCGGGTGAGCAAAATCATTGACTTAAACATCGAATACTCCCTGAATATTGCAGACTAGGACGGCTTTCGGACTCGTGCATTAGGGCGCCCGCCCGCGCTCAAGGCAAGGGCGATATCAATCTCATCGGGATGTGGCGCGTCGGGGACACACAGATCAGCAGCATCCATGTCGTCAAATTCCCATCGATCATCCTTATTTCCTATTGGCATCGTGATGGAAGCTCCTGGTCCGGCCACTTTCTTGGTGCCAGGAATGATGTCGGCACCGCCACCAATGGCCGCGCGCACAGGCGCCCCAAACCGCGGATGCAAAATGGCCGCCGAATGCTCACGGTCACCATCTATCCCGATGATCGCTCCCTTGCCATACCCGCGCACCTGTTCGGGGCTAACCCCACATGCATTCAGCGCAGCAAGTGCGCGCTCGACGAGAAAGCCCGCAGCCTCGGCACCGAGTGCCTCTAACTCGGAAAGATCATCAACACACCCACTGCCGGCAAGTGGGTTTGCAACTACGACAGATGCCACGGGAACCACAGTCGCGGGATCTACCGGAGCACCCGCCTCTGAGAAGGTGTGCTGCACGCTCACCTGTGAGCTACGAATCCTCATACTGCTACCTCCTTGGCACGTGAAATGCGCGTATAGCCGGTGCCTCGCTGGGCGAGAGTGCGACCAATCGGTTCAACTACTTTTCGAAAATCCTCTTCGGTGAGTCCTTGCCCATGGGTTGCGCCGGCTGCTCGCGAAATGTTTTCATTCATCAAGGTGCCACCCAAATCATTCACGCCCGCCGAAAGCAATTGCTGGGCTCCTTGCACTCCGAGTTTGACCCACGACGCCTGAATGTTGTCGATCCAACCGTGATATGCGATGCGACCCACGGCGTGCATGAGAACCGTCTCGCGCCACGTTGGTCCTCGCCGGGCTGCCCGCTTGAGATAGATCGGTGCGGCCATGTGTACGAATGGCAATGGCACAAACTCAGCAAATCCGCCGGTGCGCTTTTGTAGCTCCCGGGTTCGCACGAGGTGCCGGGCCCAACTTTCGGGATGTTCAATGCTGCCGAACATGATGGTGACATTGGAATGCAAACCGATCGAGTGTGCTGCTTCATGGGCATCGAGCCACTCTTGGGTATTGATCTTGTCCGCACAAATAATCTCGCGAATGGGATCATCGAGGATCTCCGCGGCAGTGCCCGGCAGCGACTTCAAGCCAGCTTGCTTGAGCCGGGTGAGGTATTCCACCAAAGGCTCCCCCAACCGCCTCGCCCCCTCGGTGACCTCGAGTGCGGTGAAACCGTGGATATGCATCTCTGGCACAGCTTGCGACACCACGGTGGCGACCCTGATGTAGTAGTCACCATCAAACTCTGGGTGAATGCCACCTTGTAGACACACCTCGGTGGCGCCGAGGGCAGCTGCTTCACGAACCCTGTCAGCAATCTCTTCATCACTGAGCAGGTACGGGGCGCCGCGTAGATTCAGTGACAACGGACCCTTAGAGAAACCACAGAACGTGCACTTGAACGTGCACACGTTGGTGTAGTTGATATTGCGGTTCTTCACATACGTTACGACGTCGCCATTGACAGAGGCTCTGAGTTGATCAGCGAGTTCTGCCACAGCTACAACTTCGCGACCGCGAGCAGAGAACAGCGTGACGACCTGTTCTTCGCCCACTTCCTGACCTGCCCGAACCCCTTCAAGTACCTCACCTACAGCACCGGAGGCAAGTCCCGTCCCAGGAATGAGTTGCATGGGGGATCGATCAGAACCTGAGTACCACGCAGTTGATCGGCGCCCAATTTGAAGCACTTCAGCACCGGTTCCGACGTTGGCCGCCTGCTGGTAACGCTCAGGGAATACCGCCCCGGGGTCATCCCGTCCAAACCCTTGGGCATCAGATCGGTCAAGCACTGCAAAATGCAATGCGGGGTCAATCCAGCGATCTGCCGCTCGCGCAAACTCTGGATACACGGTCAGTCGTGGCGCAAGTTCAAGGCCCCGAGACTGCGCCACCGCTCGAAGTGAATCCAAGGCCGGCCAGGGCTTCTCCGGGTTGACGTGATCTGCGGTGACGGGAGAAACCCCGCCAAAGTCGTCGATGCCGGCATCGATCAGCAGCCCTGGATCGTCAACCAAATTCGGTGGTGCTTGGACGTGCACGCTGGCTGGCAAGATCGACCGCGCTAATTCAATCGCGTCGACCAAATCGGCTATCGAGCAAGCAGGTTCATTTCGCATCAAAGTTCCATGCTTAGGAACAAAATTTTGCACGATTACTTCCTGCACATGCCCGTGCCGATCATGGGATTCAGCAATTGCTTCCAGGGCAGCAATTCGATCCTTACGGCTCTCTCCGAAACCCACCAGAATTCCCGTGGTGAATGGAATCGACAGTTCCCCCGCCCATTCAAGGGTCGCGAGCCTGCGGGCGGGAT
>JBIISH010000262.1:0-3074 GCA_044341115.1 Candidatus Nanopelagicales bacterium | reverse complement strand
GCCTCCGTAGCTCAGGGGATAGAGCGCCGGTTTCCGGTACCGAAGGTCGCAGGTTCGAATCCTGCCGGGGGCACATGTCACTTATGCCGCCTTCACCAAACTTCGGAGAATCCTCTCCCTCCTACGCTCGGATAACGCCAGGGCTCTACCCCGTCATAGTCACCGTGTTCGTTGTGATGTTGCTGATCTCTAACATCGGCGCCGTTAAATTGATTGAGTTTGGGCCGATCATTACTGACGGCGGCGCCTTCCTCTTTCCGCTCGTGTACATCCTTGGCGACGTCATCAGTGAGGTGTACGGTTTTAAAGCAGCACGCAAAGCGATCTTTCTGGCTTTCGCAATGTCCGCGCTGGCTGCATTCACTTTCTGGCTCGTTCAAATTGCACCGCCAGCAACGAGCTGGGAAAACCAGGATGCATTCGAATCTGTTTTGGGATTCGTTCCCCGCATCGTGCTTGCCAGCATCGCAGGGTTCCTCGTTGGCCAGTTGCTGAACTCATTTGTGCTGGTTGCAATCAAGCGCCGCACGAAAGAGAAATCACTGTGGCTTCGTCTGCTCGGATCCACCGTGATTGGCGAACTTGCCGACACCATTATCTTCTGCACCATTGCGTTTTACGGTGTGATCACCGGTGGTGAATTCCTCACCTATGTGATCATCGGGTTCACCTACAAGACCATTGTGGAAATAGTGCTCATGCCCGTCACCTACCGGGTCATCGCAGCGGTAAAGCGTCGCGAACCCTCCTACGCCCCGGTCGCTGCGTAGTACCTGCCGAGAAATTCCTTTCGGTATTCATCAAAGTTTCCACTTTCGATACTTTCCCGGATGGAATCAACGAGCCGGACAATGAAACGCTCATTGTGAATCGTGGCCAAAGTAGCTGAGATCATCTCTTTCGACTTAAAGAGATGATGAAGATAGGCGCGGGTGTAGTTGGCACAGGTGTAGCAATCGCATTCCTCATCGATCGGGGCAAAAGCTCGACGATTCTTGCTGGTAAGCAGGTTGAATCTGCCATCACGCGAATACACGGCGCTGTTCCGGGCCACCCGAGAGGGCGAGACGCAGTCGAAGGTGTCTGCACCACTTTCAATTGCTGTGAACAGATCATCAGGTTCGCCAATTCCTAATAGGTGGCGCGGCTTGTCTTCGGGCAGTTCTTCACTCACCCACCGAACAATCTCTCCCAACCGATCCTTTTCAATCGCGCCACCAATGCCAAACCCGTCAAAATCAAGTCCGGCCAATCCGCGTGCGGCAGTCCGCCGGAGATCTTCATACTGAGCGCCCTGCACCACTCCAAAAAGTGCCTGATACGGCCGGTGATCTCGCACCTCAGTCAGCCGTTGATGCTCCGCGATGCAGCGCTGTGCCCACTCATAAGTGCGCCTGACTGCTAACTCCTGATAGCCCCGGGTATTGAGCAGCGTGGTGCACTCGTCAAAGGCAAAAATGATGTCTGCACCGATTTCATGCTGGACGCGCATACTCACCTCCGCGGAAAACCGGTGCATAGAGCCGTCCAGGTGCGATTTAAAGGTCACGCCATCGTCATCCACATGCGCCAAACGGTCTTTGCCCGGCGCCATGACATCGTCGTTCTGGTGACCCCGCACATCCATCGCGAGAACCTTCTTAAAGCCCACGCCTAGAGAGAGAACTTGGAAACCGCCACTGTCGGTGAAAGTTGGGCCGCTCCAATTCATGAAAGCACCCAGACCTCCTGCTTCGTCAATCAGGTCAGAGCCGGGCTGCAGATACAGGTGGTAAGCATTCGCCAAAACGGCCTGCGCTCCCAGAGCGGACATCGATTCAGGCAAGACGGACTTCACGGTGGCTTTAGTTCCTACCGGAATGAAGGCCGGAGTCTTGATGTCCCCATGAGGGGTGGAGATGACGCCGGTCCTACCAATCGCCGTGGGCGATGTATCAGCCATGGAAGTGGCTCGCCGGAATCGGAAATCGCTCACCGGTGCATCCAACCAGTTGCGCACGCCGTGCTCACGCGCACATCAGTCATTGATCCCTTTGATTGATTTGAGAGACAACGTGCCAAGAGCTGTCACAACGACGAGCGCAGCAATGCTGAGGTAGACCACCCGCACGTCCCAACGTTCGATGGCCGCCCCGGTGAGGAGCATCGCGATGGGCGGGAATACGTAGAAGGTGGATAACTGAATGCTGAAAACCCGGCCTTGAGCTTCTTTGGGAACGCGGACCTGCACCAAAGTGTTCAGTAGTGGAGTCATCGGTCCCCAACTCAGCCCGAGCAAGGCTCCAGCAAGGATCATTAATGGCAGCGGCGGCAGGAACGCCAGCGGAACCATCGACACCACAGTTCCGATCAACGCCAATCGCAAAATTGAGTAGCGCGTCATTCGACGAGAAAGCCAGCCATAGGCGAATGCGCCCACCACGGAGCCACCAGCCAGTGCGCTGATTACCAATCCAAGAAACGTCGGTTCATTGAGGCCTTCAAAATAGAACGGCAACACCACTGCCTCGGTGGGCAGATAAACGCCCGCCAACACCATGACTGCAAGGGTTAAACCTCGGAGTGCTTTGTCATTCCACAGCAGGGTCACACCGAGCACCAACTGTCGGAACCCCGATTCGCTGTGAGGAGAATCGATCGAATCCAGATCACGGCTTGGCTGCACCGCGTAACCCACCCGCATGACCATGAGGCACAGTGCTGCGACCACGAACAAGGCCGCAGGTACCCAGAAGGCGGCTACTGGACCAATCCCAGCAATCAACAGGGCGCCGATGATCGGCCCCACTGTCCAGCCGGTGGCGAAGAGACCTTCATGAATTCCGTTCAGCGAATCTGTGTTCACTCCGGAAGATACGGCTGCATCTTCAATGAGCGCCTTGCGCGCTGTGTAGCCAGCCGGATCCACAGCTGCCCCCAAGATGGCTAAACCAACGATCCAGCCGAAAGAAAGCCCAAAGAGAGCCGCAATGATGGGAAAGCCAATCACCGAGACCATCGAGGCGAGGTCAGAGAGGATGCTGATCCTTCTGCTGCCAAAACGATCGATGGCCTGCCCGATCAGGGGAAGAACC
>JBIISH010000217.1:0-3736 GCA_044341115.1 Candidatus Nanopelagicales bacterium | reverse complement strand
CAACAACGACGTCACCACAGGTCGTTCAACCCACCTTGGTTGCCGAGACAGCGGGCATCAAGCGGGTGGTGCCAACTGTTGAAGTTCAGCAGCCAGCACCGGTGCGGTTGATGATTCCCAAGCTTGACGTCACGGCAGATGTGGACCTTGTCGGAGTGCACTCCGATGGCTGGGTGGAAATCCCTGAAGATGTAGCTCGCGTTGGTTGGTACAAGTTCGGTGCAGCGCCGGGGGCGGCAACCGGATCAGCAGTCATCGTTGGCCATCGCGACGGATTCGACCTGGGCGCGGGGGCGCTCTATCGACTCAGCGAACTCGCGCCCGGGGATGTCATCGAAGTTGAGCGAGAGGATGGCAGCTCGATTTCTTACGCTGTCACCTCTCGTGAAGCTATCGATAAAGATGCACTGCCAAGCGAGGAACTTTTCTCTGAGAAGGGCGACCAGCGACTCACATTGATCTCCTGCATCGGCTACTTCGATCGCGATCGCGGTGGCTATTTGCAGAACATTGTGGTCACGGCTACCCCGATCAATGAGTCCCCTCGCGCACCTGCGGGTTTGTGATGCAGACTGGGAATGTCCCCCAAACAAGTGGGGCCACCAACGCTGAGTCGCAGGGGGTTCGTGTGCGTGCCGAGGCCGACGCTGAGCTGGCGAGCGCCTTTGCATCCGGCCACGACGTTCTCCGGGCGATGTATGAGCGTTGGGGCAGCTTGGTCTACACCCTGTGCCTTCGATCCACCGGTAACGCTGACGACGCCGCTGATCTCACGCAATCGGTATTCCTCTCTGCGTGGCGGGGCAGAAGCGGCTACGACCCGTCAGCGGGGGCGCTTTCGGCCTGGTTGGTGGGGATCACTCGACGCAGAATCGCCGATCACTGGGATCGGCGCACAAAGGAGAAGAACGTGACCACGGCACTTGTCGACGCGCATGAAGCACGCACCTCACCAGGTGCGGACTCCATCACCGATACGGTGCTCCTCGCTGACGAACTGAGCCGCTTGGGTGAACCACAAAAACGGATCATGGAACTCGCCTTCTTCCAGGACCTCACCCATGCTCAGATCGCCAGCGTGCTCGACCTGCCGTTAGGAACAGTGAAAAGTCATATTCGTCGGTCTCTTGAGAGACTGCGCAGCAGATTGGAGGTAGACAGTGTCATCGTGTGATGTTGAAGAATTAGCACTTGTAGCAATCGGTGAACCAATGTCGCCTGATCTGCGCGCCCACGTCTCATCGTGTGTCCGTTGTCAGACCACGCTCGATGAACTCACCTCCGTTGCATCTGCAGCAACTGCAATCACCGATGCGGATCGCCCCGTGACTCCACCAGCATTTGTCTGGGAGAACATCGAGCGGGCGATTGCAACAGATGAGGCCGCGCGCAATCGAGGCGGTGCCCGCTCCGGCTGGTTCGCTTTGGCAGCCGCAGTCGGTCTGATCGCTGGAGCAGGTGGAACGGCCGTGGTGATGAATCAGGATTCTGCGCCGGCAGTGACCATCGTTGCCGAGACCTCGCTCGATCCGCTCACCGATGCGCCCTCGGGTGGAATGGCGCGGGTTGAGCAAACTGCTCAGGGGTCAGTGCTCAACGTCTCAGTGCCCGGCCTGCCGAGCCCTGATGGCTATTACGAGGTGTGGCTGCTGGCCGCGGATTCCTCCAAGATGATCTCCGTGGGTGTGCTGGGTGCTGGAGAACAAAGTGTGTTCCCGCTGCCTGCCGGAATGCAGCTCGCTGACTACCCCGTGGTGGATGTCTCGCTGGAGCTGTACGACGGCGATGTGACCCACAGTGCAGACAGCCTCGTGAGGGGCCAACTGGCAATTTGAGCGGGGCGACTCATCGGTGCACTAATCATCGGTGCACTAATCTTCTGGGTACTAAATCTTCTGGGTACCACACCGTGAAAAGAGAAGCATGTAATGACGAGCGCACCGGAATATGTGAGAAGCCCGTGGCACGGCCATGCCAACGAGGAAGAGCTTGCGCAATGGAGCGCTGTGGCCGAGGAAGTGGGTGTTGCCATTGGCAAGGATGCTTTGGAGCGAGACAAAGACAGCACTCGTCCTTTCGCCGCTCTCCAGCTCGTTCGTGAATCCGGGCTAGCCAACCTGCTGGTTCCCACCGCTTTCGGTGGGCACGGGGGGCATTGGGCCACGGCCTTTTTGATGACTCGAATCATTGCCCGCTACGACGCCTCGGTCGCGCAGCTCTTGGGCTATCACTACGTCAACCAAGCCTGTGTTGTCTTCTATGGTCCAGACGAAGCGCAACAAGCTCAATGGCTAGCCCGCAGTGCTGAAAAGAACCTCCTCTGGAGCGACTCGTTTAATCCGGTCAGCCCAGACTTGAAAATCGTGGCCGACGGTGACAACTACCTGATGAGTGGCCTCAAACGATTCGCAACGGGAGCATCGGTCACAGATGTAGTGATTGGTGGAGGTGTGGCAGAAGGCGGCGCCTACGACGGTCAGGTGATTGTGTTTGCGGTCGACACAAACCGTGCCGGGGTTGAGCACCTTGACGACTGGGATCATCTCGGCCAACGATCTTCGGCCAGTGGGTCCGTGCGCTATACCAACGTGGTCATCACCCCTGAAGACATTTTCGGCATTGATGTGGGCGAACCGTTTTCCTCAGTGGTCACGCCGGGGTATCGCCGAGGGAGCCCTTGCTCAGGCAAAGGAACTCACCCTTGCTCGCTCAAATGCTTGGTTCCTGAGTGGAGTGGAACGTTATTCAGACGATCCGATCACGCATCGAGTATTTGGTGAACTCATTGCACGCACCGTTGCAGTCGAAGCACTTGCTGACCGAGTCAACCGCCAGTACGAGAGCGCTATAGCAATTGGTGGAGCCACAACCGAAGAAGATCGCGCACGCATTGAAATTGCTGTTGCACAGTTAAAGGTGATTTCTACCGAGGTGGGTCTAGAAGTTTCCAGCCGAGTGTTTGAGGTCACTGGAGCGAGCGCCACAAAGATGAGTTATGGACTCGACATATTTTGGCGAAATATCCGTACCCACTCCCTGCATGATCCAGTCGACTACAAGAAAATTGAAGTGGGAGCAAACTTTCTCACCGGGGCCGTTCAACCCATCTCGCTCTACACCTAGGAACCCGGATGACTTCCGTTCAAGAAGTGCCAACATATTCACAGTTGGCAGATAAGTACCGCCCAGTTTTCACTCGAATTGCCGAGGGGCAGCTCGAACGCGAACGAACCCGAACGCTGCCCTACGAACAAATCGAGTGGCTCAAAGAGGCTGGCTTCATGGGTGTTCGAGTGCCCACCGAGTTCGGTGGTGATGGCGCTACCTTGCCTCAGCTCTTTGCCCTTCTCGTTGAACTCGCAGCCGCCGATCCACATGTTCCCCAGGCCTTGCGCGGACACATCGCATTTGTAGAAGACCAGCTGTACCGCCCCGAGGGGCCAACTCGCAACGAATGGCTCCAGCGATTTGCCCGCGGGGAGATGGTGGGCAACGCGGTCACCGAAATCGGAAACGTGAAGATGGGCGATACCCGCACCAGACTCACCGTGGCAGGTGACGCTTTTGCCATCTCGGGCTCCAAGTTCTACACAACCGGCAGCATCTTCGCTGAGTGGATTGACGCCACAGCCTTGGACCCAGCCGGAATTGAAGTGGCGGCCATTGTCCCTACCGATAGCGATGCCGTTGTTGTCTCGGATGATTGGAATGGGTTTGGTCAACGCTTGACCGGGAG
>JBIISH010000215.1:0-3738 GCA_044341115.1 Candidatus Nanopelagicales bacterium | reverse complement strand
ACATCAAGAAATGCCTCATCAAGACTGAGCGGTTCAACGATTGGAGTAATGGACTCAAAGATCTCCATCACTCCCGCGCTCACTTCGGAATACAGCCCATGCGTGGGTTCGATGAAGATTGCTTGCGGTGCAATCCGGTGCGCGCGCGCGATCGGCATTGCTGAATGGATTCCCAATGCACGTGCTTCGTAGGTTGCAGAGAGCACCACGCCACGCCCACCTCCGCCACCGACGATCACAGGTTGCCCGATCAGCTCCGGCCGCGTACGCAACTCCACCGAGGCATAGAAAGCATCCATATCCACATGCAGGATCGGGCAACTGGAATCGTCGTCGCCGAAGCCCACGAAGCCTGCGGGCCGGCGCACCTGACTACGACTCATTCCCCCATCCTTACCCCTACCAACCCGAACTCCCCGGACTGCTGTGCCAGAGCTTCGCCGGCGCGCCCGCTGGGGCCACGTCTGCGTATGGGGATTGCCGGAAACCACTTGGGTGCGTAAGGACTGGCCGAGAAGTGGGTGCGGTCGGATCAACCGGGTTCTCAGCCAATAACGCACGCACCGCGCCGATCCCCTCTTCCCGCCAGAGCCTGCGCAGGACACCTAACTCCCAACAACCGGTAGCGCGCACTGAAACCCCACGCGGACCGGTCCTGCGCAACTCACCTCGAATCAATAGCAACCAGGAGGAAAACACGGTCTGCGCGTAGGGACCCTGTGCATCCTCAAAGAACGCAGCATCTACCGGGCCAGTGGAGTCATCAAGGGTTAAGAAAATGACTCGCCGGCCGCTACGAACCGGTGGAGTTTGTACAGCAACTTTCACTCCGCCGATAAACACTTGCCGGCGCGACCGACCGTTTAATAGATCCGTGGCTTTGGTGGTACCGATCGCATCGAGTAGATCCGCGTAGAAATCAATCACATGCGCACTGATGTCAAGGCCGGTGACCTGAACTTCAGCCCGCACCCGCTCGGCTGGGTCCATCTCAGGCAGACCAGCAGGGACGTTAGCGGCAATGTGATCAGTCAGATCAAGGGACAACTGCGCAGGAGGAAGCCCTGCTGAGGACCGGCGATATCGGTCAAGGTCAGCAATCTGCAGTAACAAATCACGACGATTTATCCGCCTGCTACGAGCAGCGGATGCTTGGCCCAACGAGTGCAGCGCATCAAATGCACCGGCTACTACCAAACTTTCTGCAACAGGACGAGAGAGTCCGGCGCGATTCCATGTGTCAGAGAGATCTGCAAAGGGTTGGGCTTCCATCAGCCGCTCCACCTCAGCAGAACTCACTCCCGATACTTCAGTGAACGGGACTCGAATCCCCCATTTTCTATCTGCCACGTGTTCAACCCGATAGGTATCACGGGATGCGTTGACATCAAGGCCGAGAACTGCGATCCCGAAGTGACGCGCATCATCAAGAATTAACCGCTTGGGATACATCCCTGGATCGTGAGTCAGGACTCCAGCAAAGAAGGCGGCCGGATGATGAGTCTTGAGCCATGCGGATTGATAGGTCGGCAACGCGAAAGCTGCCGCATGCGCCTTACAAAATCCGAAGGAAGCAAAGGCGCGCAGTACCTCCCACACTTTCTCTACCGTGTCGAGGTCATAGCGACGACGCAGCGCCGCTGGGTAGAACCACGCGCGCACATCGTCCATTCCATCCGGTGAACCCATCGAGCGCCGAGACTCATCGGCTTCGGCGAGCGAGCAGCCGGTCATGGCCGAGATGATCTGGAGTACTTGCTCATGGAAAACCACCACTCCGCATGTTTCTTCGAGGAATGGTTTCAGATCAGGATGCAGATACACCGGTTCACTCCACCCCTGACGGGCGCGTAGAAATGGCGTGATCATGTCTGATTTCACCGGGCCGGGCCGGAAAAGTGAGATGTCGATAATGAGATCGGCAAAAGTCTCTGGAGCAAACTTGCCAATCAACTCGCGTTGCCCCGGCGATTCGATCTGAAAACATCCGAGGGTTCGGGTTGTTCGAATTAACTCAAAAGTTGCAGCATCGGCTAACGCAGAATCATCAAGTTCTACACGCTCACCGGTTGTTCGGTTAATTTCATCTAACGCATACGCCATTGCTGATTGCATGCGCACACCTAATACATCAAGTTTGAGCAACCCCATGTGCTCGACATCGTGCTTATCAAAGTGACTCATCATGAATCCTGCACCACTGCGTTCTACGGGCGTGCGATCGAGCAGACTCGCATCGGAGAGCAACACCCCGCACGGATGCATTGCCACATGGCGAGGCAATCCATCAAGTGCCTCAACGAGATCAAGGAAATGATCGAGTTTGCCAGCAGCAGCAAGTTTGCCGAAGGAGGATGAACGCAGCTCAGGGAGATCGGCGAGTGCCGATCTCGCATGCCGGGCGCGTAGATGTGGAAAAGACTTCGCGAAAGTATCGATATCAGCCGCGGGTAAACCCATTGCTGCGCCAACGTCGCGAACGGCGTGCCGCACCCGATAGGTCTCCATCATGGAAACGCAAGCAACCCGCTTGGCGCCGAACCGTTCGAATATCCACTCATACGCTTCAATGCGTCGAGCCGATTCAACGTCGATATCGATATCTGGCAAAGCTCTCCGCAACGGGGAGAGAAAACGTTCCATCAAAAGTCCATGGCGAATCGGGTCTGCTCCGGATATTCCCAACAGATGAGTGACAAGACTGCCCGCTCCCGAACCGCGCGCAGCAACGCGCACACCCTTAGCTTTGATCATCTCGACGACTTCAGCGACGGTGAGGAAATAGCCGGAGAAGCCCAGGTGCTGGATCGTGGCCATCTCCGCATCGAGACGATCTGCGGCCACCCGCTGATCGTCAGCTCTCGGGTAGCGAACCGGAAGCGCGTCACGGCATCTGCTCATCAAGATGTGATCGGCCTGAGTGGCTGAAACCGGCCGACCGAGCAAGACATCAAGTTCTGGGACGAATACCTGGCCAATGCCTAGATCTGCCGCCGGATCAAGGGCACAGAACTGGGCGACCCGCATGGTGTCTGTGAGTAACTTTCCTGGATTCCGTTCCCCCGCAGCACGGCTGATCTCTTCAGCTATTTGCGCCATCTCTGCGCCCGATTTCACATACCCCTCACCGTTATCGGACTCCACCAGCTTTGACCGCAGTGGCACAAGCAACCGGGACGCATCAAGTACCTGGGCAACATGTGCGCCGGCGGGATCGAGATAGCGCACCGCATTAGTCAGCACTACCGGCAACTGCTGACTACGCGCCCACCCAAGAGTGCGAGCAGCCACAGCGGTGGAATGTCGATGTCCGCGCGATTGTCGATGTGACGTGATGGCGATTCCCAGCCATCGACCAAAAACCGCACGCCACGGTCGCACCACCGCATCACATCGGTACGAACGATCGGCGGTCATGAGCCGACCGAGTTCAGATTGCGCACCTAACAGCGCCACCACGCCTTCATGATTGTGCGCGAGTGCTTCCCACGGCAGCCATGGCTTGCCGCGCTCGGTGTGCTCACCAGTGTGGGCGATGCTGACGAGTCGACACAGCGATGCCCATCCGCGTGCATTGGAAGCAATGAGCATTACTCGAGGCCGCCCTTCATCAACCCACGCACCTCCCCGGGCTGGGGTTCGACGGGCTGGGGTTTGACGGGCCTGACCTACTGCATGGGAAGCAACCGGGATTGTTGGCTCTACTGCGATATCCACACCAAGTACGGGCTTGATTCC
>JBIISH010000017.1:0-13232 GCA_044341115.1 Candidatus Nanopelagicales bacterium | reverse complement strand
GCGCAAGCGCTGGAACCGGCGCGGAGCCATGGTCACCGATCGCTACCAGCACATTCGCCACCACGAGGATGCGCAGCACCTGAAGGCGTGGGCCGCTGAAAACGACTTGGTCCTGGTCGGAATCGACAATCTGCCTGGCTCGGTGCCGCTTGAGACCAATCCGCTCCCCGAGAACTGCGTGCTGCTCTTTGGCCAGGAAGGGGTCGGCCTAACCCCCGAGGCCCATGCTGCGTGTGATCGAGTCCTCTCCATCGCCCAATTCGGCAGCACTCGCTCCATCAACGTGGGAGCCGCTGCTGCGATCGCGATGCACTCATGGATTGGCACCTACGCGCGTATTCCTGAATAGGAATCCCTGACTAGGATGTAAACGCAATCATGGTCGTGGACGAGCCTCGGCCTACCCGATTTTGTAGGAGAACCGATGCCTATCGCATCCCCCGAGGTCTACGCCCAGATGCTCGACCGAGCCAAGGCTGGCAAGTTCGCCTACCCGGCGATCAACTGCACCTCATCACAGACCATCGTCGCCGCGATCCGCGGTTTCGCAGAGGCCCAGTCCGACGGAATCGTCCAGGTGTCGTGGGGCGGCGCGGAATTCGCCTCCGGCCAGACCGTCAAAGACATGGTCGCCGGTGCCACTGCACTCGCTGAGTTCGCGCACTCCATTGCCAAGCATTACGACGTCAACATCGCACTGCACACCGATCACTGCCCCAAGGAAAAGCTCGAGGGGTTCATGGAGCCGCTCATTGTGATCTCGCAGGAGCGCGTGGCCAAGGGCCTCGAGCCGTTGTTCCAGTCACATATGTGGGACGGCTCGGCAGTGCCATTGACAGAGAACCTCGACATCGCATCGCGCATGCTCGATGCCTGTGCAAAGGCCAACATCATTCTCGAGATCGAGATCGGCGTTGTGGGCGGCGAAGAAGATGGCATTGAAGCCACGCATGACGCAAAGCTCTTCTCGACGGTTGAAGATGGTCTTGCAACTGTGGAGGCACTCGGACTTGGTGAGCGCGGCCGCTACATGGTCGCCGCGACCTTCGGCAATGTGCACGGCGTCTACAAGCCTGGCAACGTGGTGCTCACCCCGTCGATCCTCAACGACATCCAGACCGCGGTCGGTGCCAAGACCGGCAAGGACAAGCCGTTCGATCTCGTTTTCCACGGCGGATCAGGCTCCTTGCTCAGCGAGATCCGTGAGGCTCTCGACTATGGCGTGGTCAAGATGAACATCGATACGGACACCCAGTACGCGTTCACCCGCCCTGTTGCCGATCACATGTTCAAGCACTACGACGGTGTGCTCAAGGTCGATGGCGAGGTCGGCAACAAGAAGCAGTACGACCCCCGCGCCTGGGGCAAGCTGGCCGAGGCATCGATGGCCGCCCGTGTGGTGTTGGCCTGTGAGGATCTGCGTTCAGCGGGCACGCACGTCGCGTAACTAAGCCAACCTGTGGTGAGAGATATACACATGCTAATGTATGTGCATGTCTCTCACTCATAGACTTCAATTACTGATTGATGACTCCCAATACGACCGCTTGGCCAGACAGGCTCAGGTTGAGGGCAGATCGATTGGAGCTCTTGTCCGTCACGCCATAGACATGGCTTGGGCTGAGCCAGATGCCCGTAAGCGTTCGGCTGCTGATCTCATCCTCGACGCGGAAACGATGGACGTACCTGAGCCAGAGGAATTACGGCGCGAAATCGAAGATGCTCGCACCGGCAGATTCACGTGATCATCCTTGACACGACGGTTCTGGTGTACGCGGTTGGGAATCCCCATCCGCTCGCTGCCCCTGCGCGCGAAATCATTTCCGCAGTGCGGGATGGTCTTCTGAGTGCACACACAACACCTGAGGTGATTCAGGAATTTGCACATGTCCGAGCAAAGCGACGGGATCGGTCAGATGCCGTGACCATTTCTCAGGCATACTCAACGATTCTTGGCCCTCTTCAACTAGTTAATGTCCACCATCTCAACGATGGCTTGAAGTTGTGGGAATCAACTCCCCAGCTAGGGGCATTTGATTCGGTGCTTGCTTCGTTGGCTATCGCACTTGACGCGACCCTGATTTCCGCGGATCGAGCATTTGCTGATGTTCCGGCGCTTCGCTTGCACAACCTTGCTGATGGTCTCGAGGGCATAGATGGCAAGGTGGGCTCATGGAAATAGGTCAGAACCTCATCGACGGACCCCCGCCCACTCTGCTCCCGGCTGACTCGGCCGCCCTTGCCGACATCGCAGCTGGCATGAGCCCTGATCAGATCGCGCGCCGGCACCCCTCGAGTTCGCTGGCCTGGGCGCTGCTCGCTGAGCAAGCTTGGTCCGAAGAAAAGGTGATGGAGGCGTACGCGTTTGCTCGCGTGGGTTACCACCGTGGACTTGATGCCCTTCGCCGCAACGGTTGGAAGGGTCACGGCGCAGTGCCGTGGAATCACGAGCCAAATCAAGGCTTTTTGCGGTGCCTACAGATTCTGGGAACAACGGCTGGCGCGATCGATGAGGCCGGTGAGCGTGAGCGCATCAATGCACTCATACTCGACTGTGATCCCACACTGCCCACCGTCTAATCGGATAAGCCAGGCGGATAGATAGCGTGCCGTTATGTCATCACAACAGACGCTGATCATCGGCGGGGGAATCTCCGGCATCGCGTGCGCGAATGCGTTGCGAGCATCGGGTGCAGACATTCACATCATCGATCGCGGGCGAGTTCTCGGCGGTCGGATGGCATCGCGGCGCTTACGCGAAACCGGCACTGCCTTTGATGGTCACGTCGTTGACTACGGCGCGTCCTATTTCACGGCATCTGATCCGGAATTTGTTTCGCAGGTGAACGAGTGGATCGAATCTGGAGTTGTGCGCGCGTGGACCGATGGGTTTCACATTGCAGAAGGTGAAGAAATCATCGGTGTGAAAAGTGGACCGATGCGTTACGCAGCACCGGGTGGCTTGCGTTCGATCGTGGAACACATGGCATCAGGAATTAGCGCCGAGCAGATCACGCAGCCACATGAAGTGATGAGTCTGACCCACGATGGCACTTCTTTCCATGCGGACGATTTCGAAGCATCGGCCGTGGCGTTGTGTTTGCCATTACCCCAAGCGCAACGATTCGCTGCACCAGAAATGCTGACCAGCATTGAGCATGTGTGGGAACCGGTGATCGCGGTGACGGCGGTTTTTGAGGAACGCTGCTGGCCCGAAATAGATGGTGTGTTTGTCAACGACAACCCGGTCATCACCTGGATCGCAGATGATGGTGCGCGGCGTGGTGACGGCGCACCGGTGCTCGTTGCGCATGTGAACCCGGTGCTTGCGGCGGGCCACCTGGACGATCCTGACTCGGTGACCGGACTCACCATTGCCGCGATGTCTCGTGTCTTGGGGATCACCGAACTACCGAGCTGGGCCAGCGCCCACCGTTGGTCTTTGGCAAAACCGATGGCAGGTGAGCCCGATCTCATGTGGATGCACCCTGAGCTTCGGCTTGGCATGGCGGGCGATGCATGGGCCGGTAGCCCCAAAGTGGAGTCTGCGTGGCTCTCGGGCCGGGCGTTGGGGACTGCGCTGGCATAGCGGATCTGGCTCAGCCGATCTGCGATAGCCTCATCCCTCGTGCCAGCAATCGTGCTCGTCGGGGCCCAGTGGGGCGACGAAGGAAAAGGTAAAGCGACCGATCTCCTCGGAGGTCGTGTCGATTACGTCGTGCGCTACCAAGGCGGCAACAACGCCGGTCACACCGTGGTCATCGGGGATCGCAAGTTCGCCCTCCACCTCCTGCCCAGCGGCATTTTGACCCCTGAGGTTGTGCCTGTTATTGGCAACGGTGTGGTGATCGACCCCGCTGTTCTACTGGCTGAGATGGCTGGACTCGAAGCGCAGGGAGTGAATACCTCCAAACTGGTGATCAGCGCGAATGCGCACCTCATCACGCAATATCACGTGACCCTCGACAAAGTGACTGAGCGATTCCTTGGCAACGCCAAGATCGGCACCACCGGCCGTGGAATCGGGCCGACCTACAGCGACAAAATCGGCCGTATCGGTATCCGCGTGCAAGATTTGTTTGACCCGAGCATCCTGCATCAGAAAGTAGAAGCGGCGCTGTCCGGTAAGAACCAGATCTTGGTGAAGATCTTCAACCGCCGCGCACTCGACGTTGATGCGATCACGGAGGACCTGCTCTCCTACGCCGATCAACTTCGCCCCTACGTTGCCGACACCTCACTTCTGTTGAACAACGCACTCGATGAGGGCAAGGTTGTTCTGCTCGAGGGCGGTCAGGGAACGCTGCTCGACGTTGACCACGGCACTTACCCCTTTGTCACCTCGAGCAACCCGACTGCGGGCGGTGCGTGCACAGGAAGTGGCATCGGCCCAACGCGCATCACTCGGGTGATCGGAATCCTTAAGGCTTACACAACTCGAGTTGGTTCCGGTCCGTTCCCGACCGAGTTGCTCGATGAAGATGGTGAGCGGTTGCGCACCATCGGCGGGGAGCGCGGTGTCACCACCGGGCGCCCGCGCAGGTGCGGCTGGTTCGATGCGCCGATCGCAAAGTTTGCAACGCGCGTTAACGGGCTTACCGACATCTTCTTGACCAAGCTTGATGTGCTGACTGGCTTTGAGAAAATCCCCGTGTGTGTTGCATACGAAGTTGACGGGGTTGTCACCACGGAACTGCCCGTCACCCAAACTGGTTTCCATCACGCCAAGCCGGTGTATGAGTACCTGCCCGGTTGGTCGGAAGACATCTCCGGTGCCAAGACGGTTGAGGACCTCCCGGCGAACGCGCGTTCTTATGTGAGGTTCCTTGAGGACGTTTCGGGCACCCGAATCAGTGCTATCGGTGTGGGTCAAGACCGCGACGCAACGCTGTCCGTGCACGATCTTCTCGACTGAATCACGTGTGGCGATGCTAAGCATGCGCAAGGCGAAAGCGAATGACTACTCAAGCGTTGTTGCTGCGATCCCACAGTGGTGGGGCGGGCGCGACCTTTCCGGCTTGTTGCAACCATTGTTCTTTGAGCACTTTGGATCTACGAGTCTGATCGCAGAAGATGCGCAAGGACTCGCCGCGTTTCTTATCGGATTTGATTCCCCAGACGAACCGAGTGAGTCCTACGTTCACTTTGTTGGCGTTCGCCCTGACCTGCGCGGGACGGGAATGGGGCGCGAGATGTATGAAGATTTCGCGCGCAATGCAATGGGTCGTGGCATCCGCACTATCCGCTGCGTGACCTCGCCGGTCAACACCAACTCGGTTGCATTCCATCAGCACCTTGGTTTCACCATCTCTGGCACGAGTGATGAGTACGTGCAATTGGAATGGCAACTTGAAGGCTGGCCCGAGCAGCCGCTAGTCGATCAAGCCACTTGGCCGTGGAGTAGTGATCTCAACTTCGCATTCAACGACATAACCCTGGCTCCGTTCAAAGAAGATGATGCGCAGGAACTGTTCGCTGCCCTTGACGACGACGCAGTGTGGACCCACGTGCGCGGGCGTCCGCAATCAGCCGACGAGCTCTCAACGACGATGGATGCAGCAATGAGCAATGGCCGTTGGCCACTGGTTGTGCGAATGGACGGGCGCATTGTCGGAACCACGTCGTTTCTTGAACTCTCGACAATTGATGCACGATGCGAGATCGGATTCACGCTCTATGCACGTGAGGTGTGGGGAGGCCCCGTCAATCCGACATGCAAGCTCCTGATGATGCAGTGGGCCTTTGAAGAATGCGGCATGAACCGGGTGCAGTTGAAGACCGATCTGCACAACCTGCGCAGTCAGAACGCCATCGCGAAGTTGGGGGCGGCACGCGAAGGGGTTCTGCGCGGCTATCAGCGTCGAGCCAACGACACCATCCGCGACACCATCATGTACTCGGTCCTTGCCACCGAGTGGCCTCAGGTCAAGAACGGGCTCACTGACCGGCTACGCCCCTAATTGTCCTGAACAATTAGGGAGTTCTAAGGTTCGACCACGCACTACTTCGAGGAGTCACCATGAGTTTCACCGCCGATCCCGCAGAGGGCAAGCGCGTCTACGACCTTGACCGCAACTTTGTATTTCACTCTTGGAGTGCGCAGGCAGCACTGAAGCCGATGTGCGTCGCCGGCGGCGAAGGCAGTTACTTCTGGGACTACGACGGTAATCGCTTCTTGGACTTCTCATCACAACTCGTGAATGTCAACATCGGTCACCAGCACCCCAAGGTGATCAAGGCGATTCAAGACCAGGCCGCAACCCTGGCCACCGTTGCACCGCAGCATGCCAATGACAAGCGCGGCGAGGCAGCCGAGCGCATCGTTGGTATTGCCGGACCGAACATGGCCAAGGTGTTCTTCACCAACGGTGGTGCCGATGCAGTAGAGAACGCAATCCGCATGGCGCGACTGCACACCCACAAGCACAAGGTGCTCTCTGCTTACCGCTCTTATCACGGCAACACCGGCGCAGCGATCCAGGCAACAGGTGATCCGCGCCGCTGGCCCAACGAGTACGCCTCGCAGCAGGTGCACTTCTTTGGGCCGTACCTGTACCGAACGGAGTTCTGGGCGCAGAACGAGGAGCAGGAAGCCGAGCGTGCGTTGCAGCATCTCGAGCATGTGATTCAGTTTGAAGGCCCCAACACCATCGGTGCGATCCTGCTCGAGTCGGTGGTTGGCACCGCCGGCATTCTGGTGCCACCGCCCGGTTACCTCGAAGGGCTTCGCGCGCTCTGCGACAAATACAACATCCTGTGGATCGCCGACGAGACCATGTCGGGCTTTGCCCGGACCGGAAAGTGGTTCGCATTCCAGAACTGGGCGGCCCAACCGGACTTGATCGTCTTTGCCAAGGGTTCAAACTCGGGTTATGTGCCCGTGGGTGGCGTAGTGATCTCCGGAGACATCGCAGCAACCTTTGATGAAAAAGTTTTCCCGGGCGGGCTCACCTACTCCGGGCACCCACTGGCAGCAGCCTCCATCGTGGCCTCGATCGATGCGATGAAAGAAGAAGGCATCGTCGAAAACGCAGCCGCGATCGGTGCGAACGTGATTGGCCCAGGCCTTCGCGAGATGCAAGAGCGGCACCCCGTGATGGGAGATGTGCGCGGCCTCGGTGTGTTCTGGGGCATTGATCTGGTGACCAACCGCGAGACCCGCGAGCCAATGGCTCCTTACGGTGGCACATCCCCGGCCATGGTCGAGTTGGTCACTGAGTCCAAGAAGCGGGGACTCATGCCGTTCGTCAACTTCAATCGCTTGCACGTTGTTCCGCCGTGCATTGTGACCGAGGCTGAGGCAAAAGAGGGCCTTGCAATTCTCGATGAGGTGCTGACTCTGACTGATAAGCACTACACCGGCTGAAACTGTGCGGGTTCTAGTCATTGGTTCAGGTGCTCGCGAGCACGCCCTTGTCACGTCTTTGCTCAACGATTCGAGCGTTACTTTCGTTGCATGTGCACCGGGTAATGCGGGGATTGCCGAACAGGTTGACTGTTCACCGATTGCTGTGACTGACCCGGGTGCAATAGCTCAGCGAGCAGTAGATGTGTCAGCCGATCTAGTGGTGATTGGCCCCGAGGTGCCACTCGTTGCCGGTGCTGCTGATGCTGTTCGGGCTGCAGGGATTGCCTGCTTCGGCCCATCGGCGTTGGCTGCGCAACTGGAAGGTAGCAAGGCGTTCGCAAAACAAATAATGATCGACGCCGGAGTGCCAACCGCCCAGGCGCGCGTGTGTCTTTCGATCAATGACGTATCCGCTGCCATGTCTGAGTTCGGTGCACCGTTTGTGATCAAGGACGACGGACTTGCCGCGGGTAAAGGTGTGATCGTCACGTCCGATCGTGATGCGGCCATCGCGCATGCAGCAGAGTGCTTTGCGAAACCTGATGGTTCGGTTGTGGTGGAGGAGTACCTCGACGGCCCGGAAGTGTCACTCTTTGCGATCACGGATGGAACGTGCGTTCTTGCATTGCAACCGGCTCAAGATTTCAAGCGAGTGGGCGATGGCGATGCAGGTCCGAACACTGGTGGCATGGGTGCCTACTCACCGTTGCCGTGGGCGCCTGCTGATCTGATTGAAGAAGTCACGCGCACCGTCTTGCAACCCACCGTGGATGCGATGCGTGATCGGGGCACCCCGTTTTCCGGCCTCCTGTACGCCGGGCTGGCGCTGACCTCGCGCGGGATTCGGGTCATCGAATTCAATGCCCGCTTCGGTGATCCAGAGACCCAGGTGGTTCTGGCCCGACTGCGCACCCCTTTGGCCGGGGTGCTGCTCGCAGCTGCCACGGGCACTTTGGCTGAAGTGGGCCCACTTGAGTGGAGCCCAGATGCCGCGGTGACGGTGGTACTTGCCTCTCACGGGTACCCCGAATCCCCTCGCACGGGCGATCCGATTCACGGTTTGGCGGCTGCCGGCAACGTCGAGGGAGTCGAGGTGTTCCACGCGGGAACGGCAGCTGGCCCAGATGGGCAGATCTGCTCGGCCGGCGGCCGGGTGCTTTCGGTCACCGCCCATGGGGTGAATCTGCACGAAGCGCGGGATCGGGCGTATGCGGCGCTCGAGCTGATCGACCTCGAGGGCGCGCATTACCGCACCGATATCGCCGCCGAGTCCTCCTAAGTTTGATCCACGAAAGACCCCTCCGGGACGGGTGAAGCCAGTAGCGTGTGGCCAGACCTAGAGGAGGTTCCCATGTCACGCACTACTCGAATACTGATCGGCGCGGTGGGCGTGGCCCTCTTCGCCTCAGCTGTCGGTGTACCCGCTCAGGCAGCGACCAAGCCCGGAGCCAAGTGCTCCAAGGCGGGCATCACCGTCAATGTCGGCAAAGCCGACCTCCGCTGCATGAAGAAGGCGGGCAAGCTCGTCTGGGTGAAGGTTGCCTCGGGTGGTGGCTCGGGCGGTGGTTCAAGCTCCAACGCCGGTTTGTCATCGAGCGCGAGCATTCCGAAGGTCATTCAGAACTGGGGCCTGGCACTCGCGCCCTATGACGCAGCGACTGGCAACGCTGGCGTCATGCAGATCGCGGGCGTCACTCCGCCCACGTTCGGCAATCCAACTGACGACGCGCTCTACCGACACATTGTGGGCCTCTACGGCGAGGAGGTCCGGGGCAAACGAGAAGCTCAGACCGTGTTCATGGCCCCGCTCGGCACGCCCGTCATCTCCATGGTTGACGGAACGGTGTGCGACCTGCCGAGGCTCTACAGCAACGACTACAGCGTTCGGGTGGCCCCGACCGGCACCGCCTGCTCGGGCACTGCCGCCCCGATTCTCTTCGAGCATGAGCACCTGATCGATCCCAAGGTCAAGGTTGGCGACAAGGTCAAGGCAGGTCAGCAGCTCGGAGTCGTCAGTGATTACAACCCCCATTGGAAGGCCAAGGGCTTCGGCGTGCTCGATATCGGCGTGTTTTTCTCCAAGGCCGGGAGCACCCAGCCGTGGCATGCCTGCCCGTCGAACTATCTCGCGCCGGCGAAGAAGGAAGCGCTCCTCGCCACCCTCGCCTCGATCGAGAATGCATGGATTACCCAGCGTGGGGACCCGAGCCTGTACAACCTTGCCGCGCAGAACCCGGTGGGCTGCCTCACCCAGGACGACATCACCGACAATAACAAGGGAGCCCAGTAGTCACAGGCCTCCCTTCGCAAGGGAGCGCCTCGGTCGGGGGTTGTGGTCGGGCGTGGAAGACTGATGCTCGTGAGCTCCTCGATCCCCAACGTCCTCGCTGGCAGGTACGCATCCGATGCCATGGTGGCGATTTGGTCGCCCACCGCCAAGATCATTTCCGAGCGCCGGCTCTGGCTCGCAGTCCTTCGGGCTCAAGCCGAACTCGGTCTAGACATCCCCGCCTCGGCTGTTGCTGATTACTCAGGGGTGCTGGAGCAGGTTGATCTTGACTCGATCGATGCACGGGAGCGGGTCACCAAGCACGATGTCAAAGCGCGGATCGAAGAGTTCAACGCCCTCGCCGGGCACGAGTTGGTGCACCTGGGCATGACCTCGCGTGATCTCACCGAGAACGTCGAGCAGATGCAGATCCGCGAGTCACTTGAATTGGTTCGGGCCAAGTCGGTAGCTGCTCTTGACCGGTTGGCCGGGCTCGCGGTTGCGTACTCCGAAACTGCGGTTGCCGGCAGGTCGCACAACGTTGCAGCGCAGATGACCACCATAGGAAAACGTTGCGCCACGATCGCCGATGAAATGCTTGTTGGTTTCGATCGGATCGATGATCTGCTTAGTAGGTACCCGTTGCGCGGAATCAAGGGCCCGGTCGGAACTGCGCAAGACATGCTCGATCTTCTCGGTGGCGATGCGGACAAACTCGAAGCGCTCGAGCAGCGCGTTGCCCAGCACCTTGGATTTGACGACGTGTTGACCAGCGTGGGCCAGGTGTATCCGCGCTCGCTCGACTTTGATGTGGTCAGTGCGCTCGTGCAACTCGCCTCGGCCCCGTCAAACTTCGCAACCACGTTGCGCCTGATGGCCGGCAACGAGGTTGCCACCGAAGGCTTCCGGCCAGGTCAGGTCGGGTCTTCTGCGATGCCGCACAAAATGAATGCCCGGTCCAGTGAGCGAATCAATGGATTCCATGTGTTGTTGCGCGGCTACTTGAATATGACCGCGGACCTTGCCGGTCAGCAATGGAATGAAGGCGACGTGTCCTGTTCGGTTGTGCGCCGTGTTGCATTGCCCGACTCGTTCTTTGCGATGGATGGTCTTCTCGAAACATTCTTGACGGTGCTCGATGACTTTGGTGTGTTCACCGCGGTGATCGACCGCGAGATCGAGCGCTACCTGCCCTTCCTCGCCACCACCAAAGTGTTGATGGCGGCTGTGCGTGCTGGCGTTGGCCGCGAGGTTGCGCACGAGGCGATCAAGGAAAACGCGGTTGCCGTGGCTTTGGAGATGCGCGAATCCGGGAGAACAGAAAACGATCTACTCGATCGTCTCGCTGCTGATCCGCGCATCGGCATCTCGCGGACAGACCTTGAGGCTTTGATTGCATCCCCGATGGAGTTCACCGGAGATGCTGGCCGGCAGGTGCGCAAAGTGGCCGAACAGGTTGAAGTCATCACTGCGCGCTTCCCGGAGGCTGCTGGATATCGACCCGGTGACATCCTGTGACCGTGGATACCGATCAGAACTTCCCTCGCTACGGCCTGCCTGCTGAATACGAACACGTCTACTCGGGCAAGGTGCGCGATCTATTCAGCACACCTGAAGGCAGGTTGCTTTTCGTTGCCAGCGATCGGATCAGCGCTTTCGATTACATTCTTCCGACCGAAATTCCCGACAAGGGCAGGATCCTCACCGCGCTCTCGCTGTGGTGGTTCGACAAACTCTCCGACATCGTTCCGAATCACGTCACTAATGCAGCAGTTCCACCGGAGGTCAAAGGCCGCGCGATGATCTGCATCGAACTCGACATGCTGCCCGTTGAGTGTGTGGTGCGTGGCTACCTCGCTGGCTCTGGCCTTGCTGAGTACCGGGAGAAAAGCTCGATCAGTGGCGTCAACTTGCCACCGGGACTTAAAAACGGATCGCACCTTCCTAAAACAATCTTCACCCCTGCCACCAAAGCGGCCATTGGTGAGCACGATGAGAACATCACGTTCGATGAGACCGTGGTGATGATCGGGCAAGAGGAAGCGCAAGAACTACGCCGCCTCTCACTCGAGATCTACGAACGTGCCGAGCTACTCGTATGGGAGCGCGGATTGATCTTGGCCGATACCAAGTTCGAGTTCGGCATTGCAACATCTGGCAAACTCGCCGGCAAAATTGTGTTGGCCGATGAGGTGCTCACTCCGGATTCTTCGCGCTATTGGCCGGCAGATACCTGGGAAGCGGGTGGCTCGCAGCCATCATTCGACAAGCAGTTTGTGCGTGACTGGCTCACCTCTCCTGAATCTGGCTGGGATAAAGATTCCGGTGATCCACCGCCCGCGCTGCCAGACGAGATCGTCGAGAAGACCCGCGCAAAGTACATCGAGGCATATGAAACGGTGACGGGAAAGAAGTTCTCGTGACCACCTGGCTCGTCACCGGCGGCGCTGGCTACATCGGTTCACATGTGGTCCGCGTGTTGCAGGCAAGTGGCCGTGGCGTCGTCGTTCTTGATGATTTTTCAGCAGGGATTGAAAGCAAAGTTCCTGATGGCGTCACGATCGTGCGGGCATCCGTTCTTGACCGAGCGGCAGTCGAACAAGCTCTCCGCGAGCACAAGATCGATGGCGTGATCCACCTCGCCGCCAAAAAGGCTGCTGGAGAGTCAGTAGATATTCCGCTTGAGTACTACCGCGAAAACGTGCTCGGAATGTTGACTCTTCTCGACGCAATGCAGGCAGCAGACGTCAAGGCACTCGTGTACTCCTCGTCAGCTGCCGTCTACGGAACGCCGATGAGCAACCCCATTTCGGAAGACTTCCCGATGCAGCCGGAATCTCCTTACGGTGAAACGAAAGTTGCTGGCGAGTGGATGGCTCGTGATTGTGGGGTTGCGAACGGATTGTCGTGGATTGCTTTGCGCTACTTCAATGTTGCCGGTGCTGCATCGGATGCGCTGGGCGATCCGAGTGTGAACAACCTGGTGCCCATGGTCTTTCGTGCCCTCAGCAACGGTGAGCGACCACAGGTGTTCGGCGATGACTACCCCACTCCCGATGGTTCGTGCATCCGCGATTACATCCACGTCGTTGATCTGGCGGAGGCGCACGTTGCTGCGGCAGCACGGTGTGAATCCGGTGTGCGCGCCGAGGCTTTCAACGTCGGCCGCGGTGAGGGAACTTCTGTTCTCGAAGTCATGAACATGATCAGTGAAGTCATCGGAACTGACGTCAATGCGGAGATCGTGGGCCGGCGCGCGGGCGATCCGCCCGCAAGTTATGCCGCTACTGCAGCGATTGAATCTGAGTTGGGTTGGCAGGCCAGTCGCGATCTTCGGGCGATGGTGTCTTCGGCGTGGTCAGCCTGGCAGTCCAACGAACGTTAGGACCACTTGCTTCCTTCCCGAAACGTATGTCACGATGTATGGCATGAAGCGAACTACCGTGTACTTTCCTGAGGAATTGAAAGCACGCCTTGAAGAAGAAGCCACTCGGCGTGGTGTTTCCGAGGCTGAACTCATTCGTGAGGCTGTGGATAAAGAGGTGCGCCGCGGACGCTTAACTGGTGGGATCTTCACCGGTGGCGGCCTTGATGCGCGAGACATTGAGTCCGGCG
>JBIISH010000210.1:0-3868 GCA_044341115.1 Candidatus Nanopelagicales bacterium | reverse complement strand
ACGGTTGAAAGGGCGTCAACGATTTTAAACGTCGAGGTCGTTAGGAGTTCTGATCGTCATTGATCACGTCATCGGGACAAGCCGTCATCACTACTTGTTCGCTGTTCTCCCTTGGTGAAGGCGCAAGCGGTGGCTGCGATCAAAGCAATCGTCGCCAGCACGCCTGCGATCAGCGGGATGATCGACTGCGGTGATCAATCGGCGCATTCCATGGGGTGTTCCCCTTGTGCTCGCTCCTTCTCACCGAGGCCTGGTGGCCGGGCGGGCGGCTCTTCCCCTGGGGCCGACGGACGCACGAGCGGGCGGTTGGCAGGTGATCAGCCAAGGGGCTTGAGATCACCTTCGTGAGCCATACGCATATTGATATGGGGTGTGACTGTTTGATAGAGGGTGTGACAATTGGCGGTGGATGTTTCGAAAGTTGGAAATGTTCCATCAGGCGTGAGGCACGAGTTTCTGCCTTTGAGTACCGAGGTGGTCGATGCCGAGGGTCATGACATCTCCAGGCTTTAGGTATCGCTGAGGATCCTTGCCCATACCCACTCCTGGAGGAGTGCCAGTGTTGATTAAGTCACCGGGCTCAAGAACCATGAACTGACTCAAATACCAAATCAAATACGGAACCGGAAAGATCATGGTGGCCGTAGAGCCAGTCTGCATTCGCTCACCGTTGACGTTCAACCACATAACCAGGTCTTGGACGTCGTTGAATTCGTCTGCGGTCGCTAGCCACGGCCCACACGGATTGAAAGTGGCACAGGACTTCCCCTTTACCCATTGACCACCTCTTTCAAGTTGGAACTCCCTCTCCGAGACATCGTTGACAAGGACGAAACCTGCGATGTGATCCCATGCATGAACAGGGGTCTCCAGGTAACTGCACCGCTTTCCCACCACGATCCCAAGTTCGACCTCCCAATCTGTCTTCGAACTGCCCTTCGGAATTGTGACGTCGTCGTTTGGTCCCACAAGGGTGTTGGGTGCCTTGTTGAAGACGATCGGTTCACGTGGGATCGCCATACCCGACTCCGCTGCATGATCGGCGTAGTTCAGCCCGATACACAGAATTTGATGGGGCTGTGTGATGGGAGACCCAATACGCTCATCGGTGAGCTTCTTGACATCGCCGTTGGCAGCCTTCGCCTCGACTGCCCGCTGGAGAAGTGACATGTTCATCGCAGACAGAAGTTCGACGTTCACCTCACCAAGCACATCACCTATCTCCACGTACCGATCAGCTCCGACGAAAGCTATGGTCCTCTCCGCACCGACGCTTCCGAGGCGACCAATTCTCATTCTCAAACTCCTTATTCATGGTTTTCGATTCCGATACCTAACGCCTTTGCCAAGTACTCCACAACATGGCCATAAGTTTCACCAGTAGTCCGCGACATTCCAAACTCACATGTTCGATTGCAGCTCGCATGAAATCTCGGTGCGCGATAAAACTCGTGCGTGGGTGGGGTTGTCTGGAACCGAGAGTTGCTCGAAATCAAATTCCGTCAACCTGGCGCCCCTCGCCCGGGCTTCGACAAACTTGTGCGCCACACTTCGTTGGCCATCCAGTGGAATCCAAGACAGGGAGTGCCGGCCTCGCCCAGTGATCGCACGGTGTGCTGGTCGTTCTCGATCTGCGCTGATGCATGTTCGCCATCGACCATGATCTCTGAGTGGAAACCTAAGGGAGCATTTTCGATGGCCGCTATTCGTAAAAGCGTAATTCTCAACTAGACGCTCCATCGCGAGTAGATCCGCAGCTTCCCAACGCGTGTCTCCTGGAAGGTTTTGAGGTGTATTTACGACTATCTCCTCGTATCCAAGATGCACCGCATACCGGAGCATTTCGTCGGTGACTTCCCGAACCGCTCCCAGCGCACACCTCATGCTCTAATCTCCCCTACTCATCATCTGTCATTCGTTGTGTAGATTCACGTGTGTTGCGTGGTCGGACTGATTGATCACCAAGGGTTCGTTGGCTTAACCGGGCCCTCGAACTAAGGCTCCCCCCGTCGAGGCCGCATCAATGCATGAGCCATCCCCCGTCGACGACGATCGCCTGTCCGGTTATGAATGAGGCTTCATCAGAAGCCAGGAAAGCGACCACGCCAGAAACATCCCGAGGCGTACCCCGCCGCTTGATGGACTGTTGGGCGATGATCCCCGAGTGATCAAGGTCGTCTCCAAATACTTCTAGCTCCGACTCGGTCTGGATCGCACCCGGAATAAGCGAATTGACCGTTATTCGGTGTCGACCGAACTCGCGAGCTAAGGATCGCGTAAACGATACGAGGCCACCTTTTGACGTCGAATAGTGCACGAGGTCGGTGTTCCCCAGGAAACTCGTGATGGAGCCGACGTTGACGATTCGACCGCTCCCCGAAGCAACCAACGGTTCTTCGCAGAGGCGTGCCATCAGATAGCAGCTGCGGAGGTTCACTTTCATGATTTGGTCCCACTGGGCGAGAGAGATATCCGACCAAGGCTGATGAACATTTACGAGCGCGGCATTGTTAACGAGGATGTCGATGCGGCCGAACTTTGCGACCGCTTCGTTGCGGACTAGTTCCGCACCATCCGGCTCAGCCACGTCCGCCAGAACATGTGTGCTGGTCCCCGAAATCTCTCCCATTGCCCTGCTCGACTCACGCAAAAGGTCCTCGTGCGCCTTATCGTTTAGAACCACAGCGGCCCCCGCCTCGCTCAAGCGTTGCGCAATGGATCTACCGATCCCGCGCGCTGCGCCCGTAACCAGCGCCACCTTCCCCTCCAGCGGTAGTGAACGGAGGGCCTTGTCATCGGAAGAAGCAGTCACGAATCACTCCTTCCCGCCACTGACCATCAACAGCCGCTTAGGTACATGCGTCATCAAGCTTTTTCGTCGGGTAGAGCCATCTGGCACCGCCGCATAGTAGCACGAAAAGGTGTAACGTTCTACTCAGTAATATTTCATCGAGGCTCTTCTGGAATAGATAGAGCGCAGATCAGGGAGAAGCGAAGATGACCCTCAAGCGGCAGGCCACTATGCGTGACGTTGCCGAACTCGCCGGGGTCTCCATCTCCAGTGTCTCCAACTACACGAACGGACGATGGCAGCGCCTTTCAGAGGAAAAGCGGAAGACCATTGCCGAGGCGATCGCCTCTCTTGGTTATCGAGTCAATAACCCCGCTCGCTCCCTTCGGTCCTCCCGCACGAAGACTCTGGGACTCCTGGTTCTGGATGACACCTCTCGATTCTTGGCTGATCCGCTCACCGGTTTATACCTGGCCGGACTCATGGACTCTGCGCGCGAAAAGGGCTACAGCGTACTTGTTCACGCATCCGGATCAAGACACAAACGAGATGAAATGCTGTTGCCTATCGCCGAGAATCGGGTCGATGCTGCCTGCGTTTTACTATCGGGCGCACGCGCGATGCGTAAACGTATCCTTGAGGGACTAGGCAGGTCGGGTATTCCACTGGCTGTACTTGATGAAACGGACACGATGGATGCGGCACCTGGCGCCCATTCTGTTCGCGCCGACCAAGAATCCGGCGCTAGCTCGTTGGTACATTACCTGATCCAGAGGGGCCACACGGATATTGCCTTCATTGCAGCGAAGACACCGTGGGCCGTACTAGAACAGCGATACGACAGCTTCAAGCGAACCATGCGGGACCATTCGATCAAGATCAATCCTGACTGGGTGCGTTTCGAGGGAGACTGGACGCCCGACAGCGCACGCCCAATGGTGGAGGCTCTGCTTTCCCGCCGAAGGCGACCCTCCGCGATCGTGTGTGGCAGCGATCTGTTGGCAATCGGCGCCATGCGGACTGTCACCGAGCAAAAACTCAATGTTCCGAATGACGTCGCGATCGCTGGCTTCGACG